>JBEENF010000186.1:0-7374 GCA_041192325.1 Verrucomicrobiota bacterium | reverse complement strand
CCCTGACCGATGGGATCGAAAATTAACACCACATAGCCCTGCCGGGCGAGCGCCTGCGCGAAGGATTGGTAGGTGTCGCCGGCCTTGCCGGTGACGGAATGGCCGCAACTTCCGACCACGCCCGGCAAGGGGAACGAGCGGCCCTTCGGGAGGTATAAATTCGCGGTGACGGGAAACCCCGGCCGGCTTTCGAAGATCACGTTCTCGATCCGAAAGGCGTCGCGCTCGGTTGTTTTGGTGATGCGCGCGTTCAGGGGCGTCTTCTCCGGCCAGGGCCCGAAGACAGACTGGATTTTCCCCCGCACTTCGGTGACGTAGGCCTCCGCGTCGGCCTTGGTGCGAATCTTCGCGCGCCGGGCGGTCGAGGCGCGTTCCACTTCCCGGAGTCGCGCCACGTAGTATTCTTGTACAGAACGCGCAAAACGGTTCAGCGGCGCGAGCGGCCCACTGCTACCGGCCGCCGCCGCCGCTTTCCCAGCCTTGCCTTTGGGTCCGGTCGCGGCTGACGCGGGCGCCGCGACGGCCAGGGAAGCGCCGAAGAGGCCCAAGCCGGTCTTTTGCAGCATCACGCGGCGGGAGAGCGGCGTCGTCGGAATAGATTCATTCATGGGAATAGGGGTGCAAGGAGTGGAGATCCGGCACGCGGCAGGCGACCGGTTCGAACCGCAGCGTGGACGACCAACCCACGGTTTGTCCACCCGACATGCGCGCGTACCACGCCAGCCAATTGCTAGTCTTGGGCCGCAACCGAAGATTGCCCGCGCCGCGATGATCGACAGCTTCGCGATATGACCAGGCGCGATTTTGCCACCACGCTGGGCGTCCTCGCCGCCACGCCGCGGATCCTTCGCGGGGCCAGCGCCCCGGCTTTCACCATGGGCCTGGCCGCGGACGCGCAATACGCCGACGTGGAGCCAAAAGGCACGCGCTTCTACCGCCTCGGTCATCCGCGGCTCGGGGCGGCGTTGGAACACTTTAACTCCCGCGGCGTCGCGTTTTCCGTGCACCTCGGCGACTTGATCGATCGCGAGTGGAAAAGTTTCGATGACATGCTGCCGGTGCTCGCGACCAGCCGGGCGCGCTGCCATCAGCTCCTGGGCAACCACGATTTTGAGGTCCTCGATGAGTACAAATCACGCGTGCCGCAACGGCTGGGCATGAACGGGCGGCATCAATTCTTCGATCATCAGGCGTTTCGTTTCGTGGTGCTGGACACCAATGATGTCAGCACGTACGGGCGCCGGGCCGGTTCGGCGGAATACGCGGCCGCGGAGCAGGAACTCGCACGCCTGCAGGCGGCGAAAGTCCGGAACGCCAAAGCCTGGAACGGCGGCATCGGCGCGGCCCAGCTGGCGTGGTTCGACCGCGCCTGTCGGGAGGCCCGCAGCGCGGGACGGAAGGTTATCGTCTTCGCGCATCACCCGGTTTTTCCCGAGAACGACCACAATCTGTGGAACGCCGGCGACGTGCTTGCGCTGATCGACCGGCATCCGCACGTCGTCGCATGGTTCAACGGCCATAATCACGCCGGCGGGTTCGGCGAGCGCGACGGCGTGCCGTTTGTCACCCTGCGGGGGATGGTCGAAACGGCGAACACTTCAGCTTATGCGACGGCACAGGTGCTCGCGGATCGCATTATCGTCACGGGCCACGGCCGCGAGCCCTCGCGCGAGCTTGTGTTCCGGAACCCTTGATCGCTCGCGCCGCCTCATTCGAAACGCGCAGAAGAAATTCAAAGAACTTGTTGCCCGGGCGTGAAGCCGGATTCTTGGTGACTTACCGTGACCATGAAAATCCGCGCGCTCATCTTCGATTTCGACGGCCTGATCGTCGACACTGAGACTCCCATGATGGAGGCCTATGCGGAGATCCACGCGCAACACGGCGTGGCGTTCGACCGTGCGGCATTCATGCGCAGCGTCGGCCATGCGGACTTCGTTTTCGATCCCTGGCACGGGTTCAGTCCGCACGCCGATCGCGCCGCGCTGGAGATTGAGCGCAGGGCGCTCAATCGCACGCTGGTTACGCACCAACCCGTGTTGCCGGGCATCATCGCGCTGCTCGATGGCGCGCGCGCCCACGATCTGCGCGTTGGGCTCGCGTCCAACTCCGAACACAGCTGGGTGGAACCGCATCTGGAACGGCTCGGCTTGCTGAGCCGCTTCGAGTTTCTCGCGTGCAGCGGCGATGCGCCCTCGCCCAAGCCCGAACCCGATCTCTACCGGCTGGTGCTGAATCGCTTTGGGCTGCGCGGACAGGAAGCCATCGCCTTCGAGGACTCGCACACCGGCTCGCTGGCCGCGAAACGCGCCAATCTGTGGGTCGTCGCCGCGCCGAATCCCTCGACCGCGCACCACGACTTCGACCACACCGACCTGCGCGTCGCGTCGCTGGCCGAAATCGATCTTCCGGCGTTGCTCACCCGCTTCGAAACATAACCAACCCGGCCCAGCCGGAAAACGGCTGCCGTCGAAGACTTGCAGCGGGTAGCGCCGGGCCGTGCGCCCTACTCCAGCTCCGACCACCGCGCGTAGGCGGCGGCAAGTTCGGCCTCGATCTCGTGGACGCGCTCGGTCGCATGAGTGACTTCCACCGGCGGTTTCTTGAAAAAGAGCGGATCCGCGAGCTTGGCCGTGAGGTTCGTCTGCTCCGTCTCCAGTTTTTCGATCAGCTTGGGCAGCGCTTCCAATTCGGCGCGTTCCTTGTTCGAGAGCTTGCGGGTTTTTTTCCCCGCGGCGCCGGTCGCGGGCGTGGCGGCGTCCTTCGCGGCGCGTTTCGCCTTCTCGTCCGCTGCCGCTGCCGCGGCGGCCCGGGTGGCGCGCTCCTTTTGCCAGTCGTCGTAACCACCGATGTATTCCGTGACGGTCGCTTCGCCTTCGAAGACCAGCAGGCTCGTGCACACTTCGTTCAGGAAGGCGCGATCGTGGCTCACCAGCAGCACGGTGCCACCGAACTCCACCAGCAGATCCTCGAGCAGCTCCAGCGTCTCGGCGTCGAGATCATTGGTCGGCTCGTCGAGCACGAGCACATTGCACGGCTTGGTGAACAACCGCGCCAGCAACAGCCGGTTTCGTTCCCCGCCGGAGAGCGCCTTGATGGGCGTTCGCGCGCGCGTGGGATCGAAAAGAAAATCCTCGAGATACGAAATTACGTGCCGGTTTCGGCCGTTGATGGTCACGGTCGCATTGCCATCCGCCACCGCATCCTGCACCCGCATCGTTTCATCGAGCTGGGCCCGAAGCTGGTCGAAGTAAACAATCTCCAGCCGCGTCCCCTGATCGACGGTGCCCTCGCGCGGCGCGAGCTGACCCAGCATCAGGCGCAAAAGCGTCGTCTTGCCGGCGCCGTTGGGGCCGACGATGCCGATTTTGTCCCCGCGTTCGATGCGCGTCGTGAGATGGCGGATGACCCAGCGATCATCATAGCGGAAACCGGCATCCTCGCACGCGATGACCTTGAAGCCGCTGCGGTCTGATTCCTGGGCGGTGATCTTCGCCGTGCCGGTTTTGTCGCGGCGGGCGGCGCGTTCCGCGCGCATTTTTTCCAGCGCGTGAATGCGATTCTGCGCGCGGGAGCGTTGCGCCTTCACCCCGCGGCGGATCCAAACCTCCTCCTGCGCCAGTTTTTTGTCGAAGAGCGCGCGCTGCACTTCCTCCGCTTCGAGCACCGCTTCCTTGCGCACCAGAAAGGTGTCGTAGTCGCACGCCCAGCCCACGAGCTTGCCGCGATCAATTTCGATGATGCGGGTGGAAATCTTGCGCAAAAAGGCGCGGTCGTGCGTCACGAACAACAGCGCGCCGCCCCATTCCAGCAGAAACTCCTCCAGCCACTGAATCGATTCGAGATCGAGATGGTTCGTCGGCTCGTCCAGCAACAGCAGTTGCGGATCCTCGACCAGTCCGCGGGCCAGCAGCACGCGACGCTTTTGCCCGGCGGAGAGCGCGGCAAATTCCATGTCCACGGGCAGTTTCATCTGCTCCAGCAGCCGTTCGACGCGATCGTGACGCTCCCAATCATTGTGCTCCTCATACGCCCCGCCCGGGCCCTCGACCACCGTGCGCACGGTGCCCGCCAGCCCGGCCGGAACTTCCTGCCGCAGGGTGGAGATGATGGAGCCGGGCTGGCGAAACACCTGCCCCGTGTCGGGATTAATTTCCCCCACAATGACTTTCATCAGGGTGGACTTGCCCGCGCCGTTGCGCCCGACCAGACAGACGCGTTCGCCGCGGTCAATCTGGAGATTGACGCGATCGAGCAACGGCGCGCCACCGAAGCTCAGGCTGACATCGAGAAGACTGACAAGGGCCATGGGAACCCGACAGCTTGGACCACCCGGAGGACCGGGTGCAAGGTCCGCGTACAAATTGTATTGCCGCCCGCCTCCGTGGGTCACCTCACGTCGTTCCGCGGTGCGCCGCGGCCGGTGAGGCCGAAAGGTGGCCCCCGGGTTCAAAACTGCGTCGAGTCGGGCACTTTTTACGCAATGATTCGATTTGCCCGGAGGCGCGATCATGCCTTGCTCGGCGCGTGGACAATCCGCCTTCGCTGCGACGCCCGGCCCTGCTCCAGAGGCTTGCCGCGCCGGCGCGGAACGCGGCGTGGAACTTGGCTGACGAATCCGCAACGTCCCGCAGGGCGCAGCTCGAACCCATCGCCACCACGCCCGCGGCTCCGCGCTTCAATGTTCTCGGCGTGGGATTGTCTGCCGTCAACCTGGACGAGGCAACGGGCGCCATCGTCAGTGGGCAAGGTCGGCTGCGACGCGGCTACGTGTGCGTGACCGAACTCACCGGCATCACGGAAGCGCGGAACAACCCGGCATTTCGCGGCATCCTGAATCGCGCGTGGCTCAATCTCCCCGGGGGGCCACTGGCGGCGATCGGGCGCGCGTAGGAACACCCCGCCGCCCGCCGGGTAACGGGAGCGGACCTCATGCCCGCCGTTTGCGCGGCAGGACGCGCCCGGGGTTTGACCCACTATTTCCATGGGGGCGGCCCGGGCGTGGCGGAGACGTTGCGCGACCAGATGCTCGCTCGCTTTCCGGGGCTCAAGGTAGCGGGACTCTTTGCGCCCCCGTTTCGCCCGCTGGATTCAGCCGAAGCCGGGCTGCTGCGGGCAGACGTGGCGCGGGTGCGACCGGATGTGATTTGGGTCGGACTAGGCACGCCCAAGCAGGAGCGGTTCATGGCCGAGTTCGCGCCGGACCTCGACGCGGGCCTGCTCATTGGAGTGGGGTCGGCCTTTGATTTTCACGCCGGGTTGAGACGACCCGCTCCGCGCTGGATCCGGCGCAACCGGCTGGAATGGCTGTTCCGCCTCGCGGGCGAGCCCCGCCGACTCGGGCCCACGCATCTGCGCAACCAGTTGCTGTTCGCGGCGCGACTCTTCCTGCAGGCGACCCGGTTGCGCCCTTACCCGCTGGAGTAGCGCCGCGCGGGCCGCAGCGGTTCAAAACAGCTCGCGTTGCTGGAGCGCGTCACGCTTGGCGCCATCCAGCGTGCTGAGCGCGAGCAACTGCATCGTGGTCAGTCCCGCGACTTGGGGATCGCGGGCGAGTGCAGCCAGCAGCAACGCGCCGGCGAGCGCGTCGTACAGCGCCGCGTGGTAGCGTCGTCGCGTCGCGGGACAAAGCCGGCCCGCGAGCCGATCCAATTCGCCCTGCAGTCCGCCGGCGGCGACCAGCGACTCGAGCCGCCCGGAATCGAGCTGGGGATACAGCTGCGCATGGATACGCGCCGTGTCGATCCACGGGCCCCAGTCGAAAACGCGTTCGCCCGGGCGCGCGAAATCGGGCGAGTTTCTGGGGTAGGGCCAGACTGATTTCAATAGGCTGTTTTCCGCCCCCGCATAATGCGCGGCCAGTGGCCCGCGTTCGCGGAGCGTGGCGAAATACTCCCAGTCGTCGGCAAAAGCCGCGCGGGAGGCGAGCATCTCCTCGCGCAGACCATGCACCGCGACGTCTTCCGGACGCACCCGTCCGGTCGGAGTGCAAAGCCGGGTACGCGTCTCGCCAATCTCCCCGTTCACCAACGCCACCACGCCATACTCGAGGATTCCGGAGAGCCGGCTGCCTTCAAAGTCCACGAAGAAAATCGGCTGATCAGTCCAGGATTGGCCCACGGCACCCACGGAACACACCGGCGCGGTAAAACCCACACTTTTTTCCGTGTCTTCCGCGGGTACCGTGCGCCACTCTCGCGCGTGGATTCACGTTACCGCACCCTCCTGACCGAGCTTGCCGCGGAAAGCGGCGCCTTTATCCGCCCGCTGTTTGGCCAGCGCAACTTGGCCGTGGAAGCCAAGGCCGACCAGTCGCCCGTCACCGCCGCTGATCGCGGCGCGGAGCAGCTGATGCGGAAAATGATCACGCAGCGCTTCCCGGATCATGGGATCATCGGCGAGGAATTCGGCAGCGAGCGCGCGGACGCGGAATTCGTCTGGGTGCTCGACCCGATCGACGGGACGAAGTCCTTTATCACCGGTGTCCCGCTCTGGGGTACGCTCATCGCCTTGCTGCACGATGGCCAGCCGATCCTCGGCTGCATTCACCAGCCGGTGTTGAATCAGCTGATGATCGGCGACGGCGTGACGACCACCCTCAACGGCGCCCGCGTCCAGACGCGGGACTGCGCGCGGCTGCACGACGCCACGCTGCTCACGAGCGACAGCCTGAATCTCGCGCGCCACCAAAACGCCGCCGGCTGCGAACGCCTGACTTCAGAGGTAAAGCTCTACCGCACCTGGGGCGACTGTTACGGCTACCTGCTCGTGGCGAGCGGCCAGGCGGATATCTGCGTGGATCCGATCATGAATGCGTGGGACATCGCCGCGTTGGTGCCCATTATTCGGGGTGCTGGCGGCGTGATCACGGACTGGCGCGGAGGCCCGGCGTATCCCGCGGATTCGACGGTCGCGGCTTCGCCAAAACTGCACGCACAGGTGATCGCGCGGCTGAATGCGAAATAATTTTCGTTAGCCGGGCCCGGACCACCGCCGGTGGCCGATGGAATGGGGGCGGTGAAAGTTCAGCGCCTGCGCCGGGATTTCGGCGCCACCCAATCCGCCGTGATGCGCGACGTGATGCCGCCACGCCCTTTCCAATCGGCGACGATCGTCAGCGCGCGGGGTTTCAAAACGCGGCCGAGGTCGTCGCAAATCTTGTTCGTCACGGCCTCGAAAAAAATCCCGTCGTTGCGAAAGGCGTGGAAATACAATTTCAGCGATTTCAATTCCACGCAGGTGGCCCCCGCAATGTAACGCACCGTGATCGATGCAAAGTCCGGGTGACCGGTGATCGGGCACATCGACGTAAATTCGTGATGCGTGTGTTCAATCACATAATCGCGCTGCGGAGCGGGATTCGGAAAGGTCTCG
>JBEENF010000185.1:0-7411 GCA_041192325.1 Verrucomicrobiota bacterium | reverse complement strand
AGGCCAGGTTGCAGGGGCTCCAAATCTCAGACGTTGCAAATCCTCGCGGACATCCTCCGCGTCAAACACCGAGCCACCTCCGGTCGAAAATTTCCTGAGCCAGTGCGCCGCTTCACGACGCACGGGATCCGCATAACGCCTCGCCCCACGCCGAAAGATACCGCGGATGCAGACCAATCCGAATTCGCGCGCAATCCAAACCAAGGCTGCGGATGCGATTGCCATTGCGCCGACCCTCACCAGACGCCGCCCATCCCAAGGAGCCGTGAGCCACGCCCGCACTTGGATTGCGGCCCCAGACAGCGCCTCGCGCAATCGGCGGCCCGAGGACTCGGTCGCCTCCTTTACCGCTTTCAGGGTTTCCGCCTGGGAGCGCTGATCAAAACTGACAATGCGACGATACCAAAAAACTCGCAGGCTCTCCAAACGCGCCGCCCAACTGCGATCCATTCGCGTTGCGAGCGTAGCAGCGCCAAGCTGGTTCTGCGCACCCGATCCGGCGGTATTCTCCAAGGGGTCCGCGCGCAGCCAGCCCCCTCCCCTGACATCAAAGATTTCCGCCCAAGCGTGAGCGTCGGAATTGCGAATCGTAAAGTTGTTAGAATATCCGTTCCAAGAACCACCTTTGAATCCCGTCACTAGGCGAGCGGGAAAACCAGCGATTCGTGCCAGCAGGACGAACGCCCCCGCAAAGAGCTCACAATGCCCCGCTTCGCGCGACACCGCCCATCGCACCAGCGGATCGTCTTCACCGGCCGGAATCCGGGGCGCGAGCGAGTAGCCGTGACGATCGCGCAGCCAGACACACATTTTTTGCGCGAATTCGGCGGCGGAGAGATCCATCTGACTCGATCCAACGCCCATAGTCGCTTCGACCGGCGGGGAAACTGCCGGATTTGCGCCACCCAATGGCGCCTCTCCCTCAGCCAAGAATTCAAGCAAGAGCTGGCGCAACCTCGCGCGTCCCGCTTCAGGGACGCGTAGCGGGGCGAGACTTAGGACCGGCATGCTCGGCTTACTGTCGCGCTGCAGCGCAGCGTAGGCGGGATCGGGAAGAAAGTCCGAGGCCAGAAAGCCCTCGACCCGGTACGCCGTCATGGTCACCGGCTCTTCCCTCATTGCGATCGCATTTAGCGTCGACGCCCATCGGAAGTTTTGCGCTTCACGAAAGCGAAGCTCCTCGAACTGCCCCAGGAGGGGAAGGTAGCGACTAATGCCCGACTCGAAATAGAAAGTCCAAAAAACCGATTCGCCGAGCCGTGGCCTCGCTTCGCCGCGCAATTGCTGGCCGGTCCGCTCCGCGCCAAACGCCTGGTTCCTGAGCCGGATTGAAAGGCGGAATGCTCCTTCCCGATAGTCGTCGAGCACCAACATGCGCCAGTAAGGCGAGGCCGGAATTTGACTCTGATCGGTGACATCCACGCTCAGGGCAATGCCGGTGTCCTGCTGAATATCCGTGACGTCGCCAAAGCGGATCGTATCGCTAAATCCCGTCTTGGACTTCTTGGAAATAAAGCGGTCGAGAAACATGCTGTTCTCAAGCTGGAAACGCGGAATAGCCATGAACAGCAGAGCGGACACGCCCATGACGCCAACGAACAACATCATTCCCAGCGCCACCACCCGCCAATCCGCCACCAAGCGCAGCCGATGCAGCAGTTCGCCCCAGCGAGCGTGAACCGCCCAGGACGGCGGATTCGTCTGCAGTAGCTTGTCCTTTTTTATCTCTTCACCGTCCGTGCCGTGCGCCAGCGTGATGACAAAAAGGAACGCGAGCGAGCAGGCCGTATAGAGAAGAATTTGCGCGGCGAAAGCGAGTGAGACGGTGAGCACGCCCGCCACCACGACAAGGAACAATCCCAGCACGATGATCTGCAAATCATCGCGTCGCTGCCGGTAGGTCACATTGCGATACAGTAGCAGCAGCATGTCCAGCCGCACCATCGCGGGCAGGAGTTCGGAGTGCAGCCATAGATCACCGACAAAAATCGCGACAATTACCGGGAACGCCAGAGTATCAACGGACCGCGGCAGCTTTGACGGCAAAGTCGGCCAAACCAGAGTGACCAGCGTCGCCGCAGTCGCCACCGCCATCAGTATCCATGCATCGACGTCCAGGTACAGGACCGTCGAAATCGCCAGCAAGGTGAGCATGCCGCCGAGCAGCCACTTCAGCTGATGCAATTCGTCGGGTGTCAACTGGGGTCGTGTCACCAGCGCGACCGGGGACGGCACCTGTGTTTGCTGATTTGAAGTCATCCGCTCGCCGCGATTTCTCCATCGAGATTCGCCACCACGCCGCGCGGGCCATCGGGGACGAAAGTCAGCACATTCTGTTTGGCCATCCGGAGCTCACCGTGACCCGTGGCGTCCTCAATGGGGCGCACCACGGCCAGCTGATCCAGGAACAACTCCAAATCAAGCACGCGCCGAACCGGTCGTGGCGCCTCGGCATTAATGGCTACGTCACTCAGCCGGCCCGCGCGGAAAAGATCCTCCGCCAAAGTTGCGACAAGTCTGACCAAAATCTCGAACTGTTCCGGGCGGGTCCACACCCCCGCGTCCGTGCGCAACCAGAGTGAATAGCCCTCCGCCGTCTCCGCTGCGAATTGCCGCACCAACAACTGGCGGGTGCGGGCGCTCGCCTTCCAATGAATTAAGCGGTGCGAGTCGCCCATGGCGTAACGCCTCAACGCCAGGAGGTCGCCGCCGGTCCCCGCGCGCGGCACGCGTTCGCCGCCCGCCGTTCTCCGCGCGCCGGCGATGGAATGCCGACGATACTCGATGGGGGCCGGCCAAACCACCGTTTCGGTGATCAGGTCGGCGCCGATGTCCTTGCGCAAAAATCCAAAGGGGAAAAGGGATCCAACGCTCGTCAGCCCAACGCGCAGAGCGCCGCGTTTTTCCGGCTTAAACACCCATTCGATGCGCGTTTCAGTTGAGGGATCAAGCCGACCGCGCAGCGGAAGCCGCGTGCGAATTTCCGCTTCGTCCGCCTTGGCGAACACCGCGCGCACGTCCAAATGGCGCGCAGTGATCGTTGATTCCGCGCGCTGAAACGCCGACGGCTCCACGGACTTGGCCGAAAACTCAAACCACAACCCATACGTGGGCAAAAACTTCTTGGCGTTACGGAGCTCGAGCGTGACGACCGTGTCATGTCCCGCTCGCAGCGGGGGGGCCGAGCGCAGACGCCAGGTGACGCCGCGCAAGTTCAGCCACGACAACACTCCGCTCAGAATCAGACACGCCAGCAGCAGCGACAATGTAATGAAAAGAATGTTGCTCGATGAATTGTAAGCCGCCGTGCCAATTCCCATCGACAACCCGATCAGCATCACGCCGGGAATCGTCGGCAAAATGCGGTGTCCGCGTTGCGGATAGATCAACGACCAGAGCAGCGCGTTCCAAGTGAAAGGCTGACGCGGCGCGCTGCGTGATCCCGGAGCGTACCAAGCTCGATCAGTCATGGCTAACCGGCGCAATCTTTGGCACTGGCAGCAGACATCCGCCCCGCGACGAAAGCCGTCCGCCGGAAAATCGTTTCATTGCCTTCACGCGGGCAGCGGCAGAGCGGCAATAATTCGCTTCAAGACGGCGCTGACGGCGCGACGTTCCTCCAATGCATCGCTGGTTTGGCGCGCAAGGGCCAGCCGATGCGCAAAGACCGGAGCCACGAGGAGTGTAACATCCTCGGGGAGCACAAAATCGCGGCCTTTCAGCAGCGCCCGGGCCTGTGCGGCAGTGCGGAGCGCCACGCCTCCCCGCACACTCACGCCGGCACGAAACTCCGCTTCCGTGCGAGTGGCTCCAATGATCTTCAGTATGAAATCCAGCACGCTGTCCTCGACAAACACCTCGGGCACCAACGACTGCAGCGCCAGCACATCGCTCCGCGAGGTCACTGGATTCAGTGGAATCGCATCGTAGCCGCCGCGCGCGGTACGCAGAATTTCCAGCTCGTCCGCTGGTTCCGGATAGCCCATGCGCAATCGCATCAAAAAACGGTCCATTTGGCTTTCGGGCAGCGGAAATGTCCCCTCGTAGTCGACCGGATTCTGCGTCGCAAAAACCATAAAAGGCGCACCCACCTGATGAGACTCGCCGTCGATAGTCACCCGCGCGCGATCCATGACTTCGAGCAATGCGGACTGAGTCTTTGGGGTGGCGCGGTTTATCTCGTCGGCCAGCACCACGTTGGCAAACACGGGGCCCTTTTTGAAAACGAACTCCTTCACAGTTTCGTCGTAGATTGCCACGCCGGTGACGTCACTCGGCAGCAGATCGCTGGTAAACTGGATCCGCGAAAACACACAATCCATCGAACGCGCGAGAGAATAGGCTAACGTGGTTTTGCCTACTCCGGGCAGATCTTCGATGAGGAGGTGCCCTCCGGCAGCGAGGCAGATCAAAACCTGATCGATGACATCATCCTTGCCCCGAATTGTCAGGCGCATGTTTGTGCGCAATCTATCCAATGCCTGTCTGGCCGCGGTGATTTTCCCGGCCTGCACAAAATCGCTCATGGCCGCGGAGGTAATGCGCGGAAGGCGAATCGCGCAAATGCTTTCACCGCGCCGACGTCCAGCCGGCCAACGGAAGAGGGATTTGCTCTATTCCCCCGCCAATGCGGAATTCTTGATAACACCTCGCAAACGCCGCGATCTCTCGCACCGTTTCTAGTTACAGCTTTACTGCGCGCCGCTTCATTTCTGAAACGCCACCCCGCCCCACCTTTCTTCGCTTATGAAAATCAGCATTATTTGCCTTGGCTTGCTCTCGTGCACGCTGGCTCTGGCCAGTGTGGTAACCGCGCCGGACGGATGGACCGCCGTGTCACCCCGGGAAGAAATCCGGCCCCATTTTGCGTACGACCCCCGCGGTGGACCGGCCCATGAAGGCAGTCTCGTAATTCAGTCTGACCAACGCGAAGGGCTCTTCGGCCGTTGGACGAAGACTTTTCCCGTAAACGGCGCGCAGTATTACCGCTTTGCCGTTTCACGCAAAGCTTCAGGCGCCATCTCACCGCGCCGCACAGGCGTTGCTCGGGTATTGTGGCGCGACGACAAAGGAAAACCGGTGAAGCACGCCACGCCCGCCTTCAAATCGTACGCGCCGGGCGATCGACCGCAGTTCACGGCCTATCATTCGGGCGAGATTCCCACCGCCGAGCCCGAGTATCCAGAAGATGGAGCGACCAGTGCGCAGGGCTGGACGGAAGTTACAGGCGCCTATCTGTCCCCACCGGGCGCCACGCAGGCCATCGTGGAGCTGGAATTCCGGTGGGAACCCAGGACTCGTCTTGAGTGGGCCGGCCTTACCCTAAACGAAACCGCTCCACCTCCAGCGCGAACCGCTCGGCTCGCGACGGTTCACTTCGTGCCGCGCGGAAAGAAGACTGCCGAGGCCCGCCGGGAAGCTTTCGAACCGCTAATCGCTGAGGCGGGTGCGGCAAAAGCCGATCTTGTGGTGCTGCCCGAGGTCGTCACGTACGGCAATGGCTCCACGTTCGCCGAAGTGGCTGAGCCCATTCCCGGTCCATCGACCGAGTATTTCGGCGCGCTCGCCAAAAAGCATAATGTTTACCTGGTGCCGGGACTGGTCGAGCGGGAGGGCAATTTGATTTACAACGTCGCCGTGTTGATCGACCCGCAGGGGAAAGTCGCGGGCAAATACCGCAAAGTGTGTCTGCCTCGCGGCGAAATCGAAGCGGGGATTACGCCCGGCTATGACTACCCCGTGTTTTCCACGCGCTTCGGCAAAGTCGGCATGATGATTTGCTACGACGGCTTCTATCCCGAAGTCGCCCGCGAACTGGCGAACAATGGGGCCGAGGTGATCGCGTGGCCGGTGATGGGTTGCAACCCTATGCTCGGCGCCGCGCGCGCTACCGAAAATCACGTCTACATCGTCAGTAGCACCCACACTGATGTGAAGGAACACTGGATGATTTCGGCCGTTTACGGCCACGACGGACTACCGTTGGCGCAGGCCAAAGACTGGGGAACGTTGGCCATCGCAGAGGTCGATCTTGCCCGCCCCCCGCACTGGCCGAGCCTCGGAAATATGAGAGCCGAGATGCCGCGCCACCGGCCGCTCGAATCACGCGCGCGATAGTGATCAGCGCTGGGCGTTTCGCAGCAGGCAAATGCCCGGTATTCGTTGGGAACCGATCCTGCCTGGGCGGCATTCGGCGTCCGCTCGACGGCACATAAATTACCCCACTGCCTCAGTTACTCGCTTTCGCAGTGGGGTCACGATGGTCGGCCACCCCGAACGCCAGTCCCGTGTTCGACTCGATCCAAATCGACTGGGCGGATCCCTGCTGGTCTTGCGTTCGCACTTCGTGACCCAGCGCTTTCAATTGCGCGAGGCCGACGCTGGAAATGCCCTGCTTTTCAATCGTCAACTGATCGGGCAGCCACTGGTGGTGGAGGCGGGGAGCATCGACTGCTTCGCGTCCCGTACGCCCCCACGCCGTGACATTCAGCACCACGTTTAACACCGTGTTGATGATCGTGCGGCCACCGGGCGAGCCTGTGATCAGCACAACTTTTCCGTCTCGCGCCACAATGGTGGGTGTCATCGAGCTCAACATTCGTTTGCCCGGTGCGATCAGATTGGCCGGCGTGCCGATGTCTCCAGTCAAATTGGTGACACCAGGATTTTTGTTAAAATCGCCCATCTCGTTATTAAGGAGAATTCCGGTGCCTTTGATTACGACGTGGGAACCGTAGCTTCCCTCCAGCGTGTAGGTGTTGGCGACGGCCATTCCGTCTTTGTCCCAGACCGAGAAGTGCGTCGTTTCCCGGGATTCGCGATCTCTTGCCATTGGCAAGAAGTCCCTGCCCAAATCGGCGCTTTTCGACGCTTTGCCGCGATCAACGGTGGCGGCGAGCTCGCGGGCATGATCTTTGCTGGTCAGGCGCCCCATTGGAATTTCACTGAAATCTGGGTCGCCTAAAAACCGTGCGCGATCGAGAAAAGCGCGCCGCATCGTCTCGGTCATGACGTGAATCGCCTCGACCGATCCGGGCGAGAGTTTCTGCACCTTCAGCGCCTCGAGCATATTCAACATTTCGATCATCGCTATGCCTCCTGAACTTGGCGGCGGCATCGAAATGATCTCGTAACCGAGGAAGGACCCTTTCACGGGTGGCCGCTCTCGGGCGCGATACGCGGCAAGGTCAGCTTTTGAGATCAGGCCTCCATTTGCTGCCATGTCGTCCGCAATCCGATCGGCAATCCAGCCCTGGTAGAACACGTCCGGACCTTCGTTCGCAATCGCCGCCAGGCACGTGGCGAGATCGGACAACACGATTAGCTCGCCCTCCGCCCAAGAGCCGCCACCGGGTTTGCCGTAAGCGGCCACGGACGCTGGGAACCGGCCCATGGCTCCTTTGATCTCGCT
>JBEENF010000184.1:0-7420 GCA_041192325.1 Verrucomicrobiota bacterium | reverse complement strand
CTCGTTGAGCAGCGCGATCGCCGCCTCGAACGCGATGAATTTCCCGAGCTCCGCCATGTCGATGCCGTAGCAGTCCGGGTAGCGGATCTGCGGCGCGGTGGAGACGATGACGATTTTCTTGGGATGCAGCCGTGCGAGGATGCGGAGAATCGAGCGCTTGAGCGTGGTGCCGCGCACGATCGAGTCGTCGACGACCACGAGGTTGTCCACGCCGGCGCGCACGGAGCCGTAAGTGATGTCGTAGACGTGGCTCGCGAGCTGATTGCGCAAATTTTCCTGGCCGATGAACGTGCGGATCTTGATGTCCTTGCTCACCACTTTCTCGCCGCGCGGCCAGTTGCGCAGGATGAGATCGTCGAGCAGTCCCTCCGTCAGTGTCCCCGCTTTGCTGGCGGCGAGAATCGCCGTCTTAACCTCATCGCGCCGGCGGGTGCGCAGCGCCGACATCAATCCATAAAACGCCGTCTCTGACGTGTTGGGAATAAAACTGAAAACCGTGTTTCCCCAGTCGTGGTGGATCGACTCCAAAACCTGCGGCGCCAGGCAACCGCCCAAGGCCTGCCGCTCGCGGTAAATATCAACATCGTTGCCCCGCGAGAAGTAGATCCGCTCGAAGGAGCAGGAAGCGCGCGGCAGCGGCGGTTTGAATTCCGCCTCGTGCACCGTCCCTCGTTTCTTGATCACCACCACGTGACCCGGGGTCACTTCCTTAACTTGCTCCACGGCGAGGTCGAACACGGTCATCAGAGGCGCCCGCTCGGAGGCGAACGCGACGACTTCGTCATCCTGAAAATAGAAACATGGCCGGATGCCCGAGGGATCGCGCACCACAAAGGCGTCGCCGTTGCCGATCAGGCCGGCCAATACGTAACCGCCATCCCACTTTGCGGCCGCGCGGGTGATGACGCGCGTCACATCCAGGTCTTCGCTGATCCGGCGGGTCATCTCCACTCCGCTGAGCTCCCGCTTGCGCAGAAAGCGATAGATATCCTCGTGCTCCTCATCGAGAAAGAAGCCGATTTTTTCGAGAATGGCCTGCGTATCCGTGGCGAAGATCGGATGCTGGCCCATTGCGATGAGCGACCGGTTGAGCTCGTCGGTGTTCGTCAGGTTGAAATTGCCGCAGAGCGCGAGGTTGCGCGTGGGCCAGGGGCTCCGGCGGAAATACGGATGGCAGGAGGACTGGTTGTATCCGCCGCTGGTGCCATAGCGCAGATGGCCCATGAGCAACTCGCCGCCGAAATCGAAATTCCGTTTCACCGTGTCGGTGAACTCCGGATGGATCTGGCCGGTGTCGACGCTCGCGTTGTACTGGCTGAGCAACGAGCGAAAAATGCGATCGAGCGGGTTGGTTTTGACGTTGCGCTCGCGAAACATGAACGGTTCGCCGGCCGCCATGTCCAGTTTCACGCAAGCGACGCCGGCGCCGTCCTGGCCGCGGTTGTGCTGCTTCTCCATCAAGAGGAAAAGCTTCGTGAAGCCCCACAGGGGCGAGCCATACTTCTCCTGGTAATACGAGAGCGGTTTTAGCAGGCGCACGAGGGCGACGCCGCATTCGTGGGTCAATCGGTCGCTCATGATCGGAGCGCAGTCGCGGAGCGCGCGTCAGCAGCGATGCGGCGGCTTGGGGCCGGCATCGACTGATCACTGCCTGGCAAGGGAAGATCGCGACCGGACTTCATGAAAAAACGTCCATCTCGAAGAGACCTTAGCAATGGTCAACGGCTTTCTCCAATCGTTGCGTCTTAACTCCGCCGATCACCTCCGGGGCCGAACCAAAAGAAATCTGCCCGCAGTATGATCCAACCGCCCCTTGACCACCTCCGCGATGTTGGTGAACGTGCGTCTTTCACCGCCCATGCTGATCCTTCGCGGCTCTCCCGCCCTCTCCAACTTCCGCCTCCAGAAGCTGCTGCAGGATCTCGCCGCCGCCGCCCTGCCCGTCCGGGCGATCAGCGCCGTGTTCGTCCACGTCGCCGAACTCCGCAACGCGTTGACACCGGAGCAACAACGGGTGCTCGAGCAAGTACTTACCTATGGACCGAGTCGCGCGGCCGCGGCGGTCAACGGAATTGTGCAGGTGGTTGCACCGCGGCCGGGCTCCCTCTCGCCCTGGTCCTCCAAGGCGACCGACATCGCCCACATCTGCGGCCTGACCAACGTCAACCGCATCGAACGCGTTACAAGCTACACGCTCGACCTCGGCGGCGCCACGCTCTCCGCGGAACAGCGCAAAGTCCTCGCCGCCAAACTGCATGACCGCATGACGCAGGTCGTTTTCGACGATCTCGCGGCCTGCGACGCGCTCTTCCGGCATGAAGCGCCGCGCCCGTTGGCGAGCGTTCCCGTGCTGGCGCAAGGCCGCGACGCGCTGGTGACGGCCAATCAGAACCTGGGACTCGCCCTGGCCGACGACGAAATCGACTACCTGCTGAAAGCCTTCCAGGGACTCGGCCGCGATCCGCATGATATTGAGCTGATGATGTTCGCGCAGGCGAACTCGGAACACTGCCGGCACAAGATCTTCAACGCGACGTGGGACATCGACGGGGAAAAGCGGGATCGCTCGCTGTTCCAGATGATCAAGAACACCCACGAACTGCATCGCGACGGCATCCTTTCGGCCTATAAGGACAACGCCGCCGTCCTCGTCGGCACGCGCGGCGGACGCTTCTCGGTCGATCCTGCCACGGGCGAGTACGGCGCCCGGGACGAAGACATCCACATCTTGTGCAAAGTGGAGACCCATAATCACCCGACCGCGATCTCGCCGTTCGCGGGCGCGGCCACCGGTTCTGGGGGAGAGATCCGCGATGAAGGCGCCACCGGGCGCGGCGCGAAACCCAAGGCCGGGCTCACCGGTTTCACGGTTTCCAACCTCAAGCTTCCCGGCGCCGTCCAGCCGTGGGAAAAAGATTACGGCAAACCCAACCGCATCGTCTCGGCGCTCGACATCATGATCGAGGGCCCGCTCGGTGGCGCCGCATTCAACAACGAATTCGGCCGGCCCGCCATTAACGGATACTTTCGCACCTTCGAAGCCGAGGTCCCGGCGGGAATCCCTGCCGGCGCCAAGGGCGAATCCGGGCAGACCGAGCTCCGCGGCTACCACAAGCCCATCATGCTGGCCGGCGGCCTCGGTAACATTCGCACCGGCCACGTGCAGAAGGACGTCATCAACCCCGGGGACAAACTGATCGTGCTGGGCGGCCCCGCGATGTTGATCGGGCTCGGCGGCGGCGCCGCGAGTTCGATGGCGAGCGGCTCCGGCAACGAGGACTTGGATTTTGCCAGTGTGCAGCGGGACAATGCCGAAATGGAACGTCGCTGCCAGGAGGTCATCGACCGCTGCTGGGCGCTCGGCACGGAAAACCCCATCGCCTTTATTCATGACGTCGGCGCCGGCGGTCTTTCGAACGCCCTGCCGGAGCTCGTCAATGACGGCGGGCGTGGCGGAAAATTCGATCTGCGCAAAATACCCAGCGACGAGCCGGGCATGAGCCCGTTGGAAATCTGGTGCAACGAATCGCAGGAACGCTACGTCCTCGCCGTGCCCGCGGCGCGGCTCGATCAATTTGAGCAGCTCTGCCGCCGCGAACGCTGCCCGTACGCGATCGTGGGCGAAGCCACGGAAGAGAAACGACTCGTCCTGGAAGATCCGCTGTTCAACAACAAACCCATCGATCTGCCGTTGGATGTGCTGCTCGGCAAACCGCCGCGCATGCACCGGCAGGATGGCTCCCGGCGGCGGCAATTGCAGGCGCTCGACCTGAGCGGAATCACGGTCGGCGAAGCGGTTCGGCGCGTGCTCGCGCACCCGGCGGTGGCGGACAAGACATTCCTGATTTCCATCGGCGATCGCACGGTCGGCGGACTGATTTGCCGCGACCAGATGGTCGGCCCCTGGCAGGTGCCCGTCGCCGACTGCGCGGTGACGGCGGCCGCCTTCGACGTTTACACGGGCGAAGCGATGGCCATGGGGGAACGCACTCCCGTCGCGATCAATCACGCCGCCGCGTCCGCCCGGCTCGCGGTCGGCGAAGCGCTGACTAATCTCGCGGCCGCGCAAATCGGCGACTTGGGCAAGGTCAACCTGTCCGCCAACTGGATGGCCGCGCCCGCGCTGCCGGGCGACGGCGCCGATCTGTACGCCGCGGTGCAGGCGGTGGGCATGGAACTGTGTCCCGCTCTCGGCATCACGATTCCCGTCGGCAAGGACTCGATGAGCATGAGTACCGTTTGGAAGAAGGGCGCGGATTCCGTCCGCATGACCGCGCCCGTCTCCCTGATCATTTCCGCCTTTGCCTCCGTCACCGACATCCGCCTTTCGCTCACGCCGCAACTACACCAGGGACGCGATCCCCTCACGGCGAACGCCGGGGGTGAAACCGTTTTACTGCTCATCGACCTCGGGCGCGGGAAGAACCGGCTCGGCGGATCGATCCTCGCGCAGGTCGTGTCCCAAATGGGCGAGACCCCGCCGGACGTCGACGATCCCGCGGATCTGAAAAATTTCTGGAACGCGATTCAGCAACTCGGCCGCGAACAAAAGCTGCTGGCGTATCATGATCGCTCGGACGGTGGCATGCTGGCGACCGCGGTGGAGATGGCTTTCGCTGGTCATGTGGGCGTAACCCTCGATCTGCCCCCTGGCCCCGATCCCTTCGCGGCGCTGTTCAGCGAAGAACTCGGCGCGATCATTCAGGTTCGCGCCGCGGATCTCCCCGCGGTAAACGCCACCTTGCGCGACCACCGACTGGACACTGCGACGACCCGCATCGGCGCCCTGAATCGCGATCACGCGTTCCGGGTCACGCAGGGCGGGCGGCTCGTGCTCGACGAAAATCTCTTCACGCTCCGGGGCGTCTGGTCTGACGTCACGCGCCGCATTGCCTTGCTCCGCGACAATCCCGAATGCGCCGAATCGGACTACCAGCTGAAGCTCGACCGCGCCAATCCCGGGATCACGCCCAAGGTGACCTTTGCTCTGGCGGCGGACCAGGGCTCCGGCCCCGCGAGGGCGGGCGCCGCGAGGCGCGACGTTCGTCCGCCCGTGGCCATTCTCCGCGAACAGGGAGTCAATGGTCAGATCGAAATGGGCGCCGCGTTCACCCGCGCCGGCTTCCGTGCGATCGATGTCCACATGACCGACATCCTCAGCGGACGCGTGTCGCTCCAGGAATTTCGCGGCCTCATCGCGTGCGGCGGTTTCAGCTATGGCGACGTGCTCGGCGCCGGGGAAGGCTGGGCGAAGAGCATCCTTTTTCACGAACGTACCCGGGAGGAATTTGCGGCGTTTTTTGCCCGCCCCGACGCCTTCGCTCTGGGCGTGTGCAACGGCTGCCAGATGATGAGCAATCTGCGCCCGCTGATCCCCGGGGCCGAACTTTGGCCCCGTTTCGTCCAGAACAAATCCGAGCGCTTCGAGGCGCGCTTTGCCTCCGTGCGGATCGAAAAAAGTCCGAGCGTTCTCTTCGCAGGCATGGAGGGTTCGGTCCTGCCGATCGCGGTCTCGCACGGCGAAGGTTTTACCGAATTCCAGAATGCCGCCGCGGCCAGTACCTGCAGCGAATCCGGCACTGTCTCCGCCCGCTACGTCGACAATCAACATGAAGTCACCGAGCGGTATCCGCTTAACCCGAATGGCTCGCCCTTTGGCATGACGGCGCTGACTACGACGAGTGGCCGCGTGACGATCATGATGCCGCATCCCGAGCGGGTGTTTCGTACCCAGGCGATGAGCTGGCACCCGCCAGAATGGCCCGAGGATTCGCCGTGGATGAAGCTCTTCCGCAACGCGCGGGATTGGGTCGGTTAAGACCCGACCGAGCAGTCTGAACGGGAGTAGGGTTGCCAACACAGGCAGCGCCGCGCAGTGCGGCGGCGGGCACCCGCCCGGGCTCAGGATTTCAGCACGCGAGGCAATTCAGCCTCGGCAACATCCGCACAGTTCGGCCGAGCCGATTAGCGGTTCAGTGCTCGTTCGTGGTCGAAACGGGCGCGCATCCCGGTCTTGGCGTGGCTCGCGCGGGCTGCTTTGCCCCGAGTGCGGCCGGGGATTGCCGGCGGGCAGGAACTTCGTCTTCGTCCCGCCGTGTCTCCTTCCGTCATTTTCCCCTTGTTCGCGGCGCTGATTTTCACGGCGGGAGCCGTGCTCGTAAAGCGTTCAGCCGATTTGGGCGTGGGAGTTTGGCGGACCGCCTTTGTGGCCAACGTCGTGGCCGCGCTCCTGTTTCAGCCGCTGTTGCTCTTCGGCGGCGTACTCCTCCCGCAGCTGTGGTGGCAGCCAACCCTTGTGGCCGTTTGCTATGTCGCGGGGCAATGGCTCACTTTCACCTCCCTCGATCAAGGCGATGTATCAGTCGCCACGCCGGTCCTCGGCCTGAAAATCATTCTGGTCGCGGCCCTCGTCACGCTGTTCAGCGGCGAAGTTCTGCGCTGGCAACTCTGGGTGGCGGCGCTGCTCGCCACGACCGGAATCGCGCTGTTGCATCGTCGCGGCGGACGGGTCGCATCCGCCCGCGTGGGCCGCACCATCGTCACCGCGGGGCTGGCCGCCGCGGCCTATGCGGTGTTCGATATTCTCGTCCAGAGCTGGTCGCCGGCATGGGGCGCCGGCCGCTTTTTACCCGTCGCATTGGGCATGTCCGGCCTGCTTTCCGGCGTATTCATTCTGCGGTTCCGCGCCCCCCTTTCGGCCATTCCGTCCGCCGCGTGGCCGTGGCTGATCGGCGGCGCCGTTGCGCTGAGTTTGCAGTCCTTGATCTTCGTTTATACGATCGCCACGTGGGGCAACGCCGCCGCCGCGAACGTCGTGTACAGCTCCCGCGGTCTCTGGAGCGTCCTGTTCATCTGGATCCTTGGCCATTGGGTGAAGAGCCGGGAACAAGGTCTCGGGCGACAGGTGCTCGGATGGCGCCTGGCCGGGGCCGTGCTGATGATGTCCGCGATCGTTCTCGTGCTGATCTAACCAAAACCGGCGGGGAGCCTCGGTCATTGCCGGCGCCTTGAAGGGTGCGGGGGGAACAAACTCCTTTAACCCCGAAGTGAGTCCGACCGCGGATGGCCGCTCGCGCCGCGGATGCTCACGGCCAGCGCGTGCGCCTCGGTGATGCGCGCGCCCCCGGCCAGACCGGCGAATTTCGGCGAGCAACTGCGGTCAATATGTTTCAAACAGCAGCCGAAAGTCGCGCCCGCGTTTTGGCAGGGTCGCGCGATCGAGCTTCTTCGACTTGCCGGCGGGTTGATCGGGCAAAACAGCGATAGGGCGCCGGTCGGCGTCAAGCTCACGTCCGTCCTGCAACTTAAACCCTAGGACAAACTCGAAAATGCTACTGTCGAAGCTTCGATCGACCGCGACCCGTGGTTGGGAAAAGACATAAATGCCATTTTGAGACCCAAGATTGTAACGAGATGGCCA
>JBEENF010000183.1:0-7442 GCA_041192325.1 Verrucomicrobiota bacterium | reverse complement strand
AGCCCTGCACGTTAACGAGTGGCGAGCGCAGGTCGTGCGAAACGGTATAAACAATGGCCTCCAACTCCTTGTTCTTCTCCGCCAGTTCCGCGGCGATTTGTTGTATCGCGGCCTCATCCGCCTTGCGTTTCGAAATGTCCGTTCGGATCGCCACGTATTGCACCGGCTTCCCCGTTGGGTCGAGGAAGGGATAAATGGTGGTATCGACCCAGTAATGGCCGCCGTCCTTGGCGCGATTCCGGATCTCGCCGTGCCACACTTTGCCGCGGCCGATGGTGGTCCAGAGGTCGCGAAAGAAATCTTTTGAATGATGCCGGGAGTTGATGATGCGGTGGTCCTGCCCGATCAGCTCCCCGCGATCGTATTTCGAAATGGCGCAGAACTTGTCGTTCACGTACGTGATTTTTCCCGTGGGATCCGTGATCGCCACAATCGAGTGTTCGTCCAGGGCGGCCTTCACGTCGCGCAACTCCTTCACCGCGGCGAGCAGTTCAAGATCACCGGATTTGCGCTGCGTGATGTCGGTGCGGATGGCGACATACTGCGACGGCTTCCCGTTCTCGTCGAGGGAAGGGCAAATGGTCGTGTCGACCCAGTAACACGATCCGTCCTTCGCCCGATTTTTGATTTCCCCGCGCCAGACTTTGCCGTGGCCGATGGTCGTCCAGAGCTCCCGGAAGAATTCCTTCGGGTGATGGCGTGAATTGATGATGCGGTGGTCCTGCCCGATCAGCTCCTCCCGCGTATATTTCGAAATGGCACAGAACTTGTCGTTTACGTGCGTGATTTTTCCCGTCGGATCCGTGATGGCGACAATGGAGTGTTCGTCGAGCGCGGCCTTCACGTCACGCAACTCCCGCGTCATCGCAACCACCTCGTCCTCGACCCGGGTGAGCGCCCGTAATCGGGCCATCAGCTCGTCGCGGTTCAGCCCAGAGAAATCGGAGTCCGGCATCGGCGAAAATAATCGGGCGCCAACGGCGGCATCGCAAGGCTGATGCGAGTGAGACGGGCCGCAAATATCCGCGCTTCGACCACCGCCCGGCCTCAGGGCAACCCGCGTGCCACGCGCCAACCGCCGCGGGACGCTCGTTCCCGCAGGAGCAGGATCCCCGCTGCTTTCGCCGCTAGGGAAATCCTTTAGTGAGATCGCGCCGCGGCTCCAATTACGCGGCCACCGTTAAGCATGTATTGTGGCGGCACGATGAATGCGTCCCCTTCGCTGCCCAGTCAGCTCCCGCGGCCTGCCGATGACCTCACCAAGCAGGACGAACTCGTCACGCGTCTGCGCGGGTCCCGTCTTTTTCGCGACTACCAGCACGCGTTCGAGACCGCCACCGGTATGCCGCTCGTGTTGCGGGCGGCAGGTTCTTTCCAGCCGCCCCTGCGGGGTTCAGCTCAGATGAATCCTTTCTGTGCGATGATGGCCGCGACGAGCAAGACGTGCGCGTCGTGTCTTGAACTTCAGCAGCGGGTCGAGGACGCCGCCGCGGCAGGCAGCAGCACGCTGCAGTGTTTCGCCGGGCTGACCGAGTCTGCCGTACCGGTGCGCATCGGCGCCAAAGTGGTGGCCTATCTGCAAACCGGCCAGGTCATGCTCCGGCCGCCCACGGAAAAGGGATTTCGCACGGCGACGAGCCGATTGGACAAAGCGGCCGGGCCCGACATGGCGCAGGCCCATGCGGCTTATTTTCGCACCCGGGTCCTGACCAAGACTCATTACGATGCCATGGTCCGGCTGCTCGCGAGCTTCGCTGAGCATCTTTCGCTCGTGATCAACGAGCTCGTGATGCAGCAGACCACGGCAGAGCCGCCGGCGGTCAGCCGGGCGCGCACGTTCATCGCGGAGCATCTCGGTGAGCAACTTTGCCTGCAACAGGTCGCCCGGGCTTCCAACATGAGCGCGTTTTATTTCTGCAAAGTATTCAAAGGCGCGACGGGGCTGACCTTTACGGATTACGTGGGACGAGCCCGGGTCGAGCACACCAAGCAGCGGCTGTTGAATCCGAATGTGCGGATCAGCGAGGCCGCGTATGAAGCTGGTTTCCAATCTCTCTCTCAATTCAACCGGGTGTTCCGGCGCATCGCGGGTGAAGCGCCAACGGCTTATCGGGAACGGATCCATGGAACCAATCGCATCTCCGCCGCGCCGGCGCCCTTGCGAGCCCTGCCGTTCGCCGCGTAGGCCGTCTCTTTCCCTCGCGCCCGACCACCCACCCTTGCCTCCCGCCATGATTCGAACTTCTTTGTTCCTCGTCGCGGCCCTTTGTCTTGGCCTGTCCGTCACGCTATTTTTGCTGCGTGAGCAGCTGGCAGCGCGGGCACGGCGCCCGGTGCGTGTGGCCGCCCCCATCCGGGGCGATGCCGCCTGAGCACGCGCTTCTGTGCCTGACACGCAGGCGGCTCAGCGGCATCCGGCGGCATGTATCCGGCGCCGAGCAATAAATGCATAGCCATCGGCAAGGGCTGCGGAGCAGCGCCGGGGCGTAACGCTTATAGTAATCACAATCCAAAGAATCCGATGAAACGTAACCACCAGGTGATCCCGTCAGAGCCGACCGAGGCGGAAATACAACACGCCGCTTATTTGCTCTGGATTGAGAGCGGCCGGCCCGAGGGCTGCGATCGGGAGCACTGGCTGGCCGCGCGGGAAATGCTTTGTCACCGGCATGGGCGCGATTCCAAGACCCGCGGCCCGGCGCCTGAAATCGCGGCTCCCGCGCCGCGGCGCTGATTCGGATCCATTCAATCATTTTCCCCCATGCCCGTCGTCCCGCTCACTCTCACCATCAGCCTCACTCTGGTTTTCAGCTTTGTAATTTTCTTCCTTCGCGAGCACGCGCGGGGGCGCATCAGCAGTAGCGAACGTGATTCGTTGCTGCCGCTCGCGGAGGAAGATTCACGTCTTGCCGGCCTGGCCGGGCCGCTTGCCGCCGCCCGGCATGATGCGGAGGGCCACGGCGAACGCGACGGATGTGGATGTCGGGATGGGAGTCAGGCGCCATGCGCGGGCTGCCGCCGGCGCGAGTAATCCGGTTTAATTCTCAACGCTCTCGTCCCAACCATGTCCGATCGAAAAGTCACCCTGGAGTTCAACGACAAAGTAGTCCGTCAATTTCTGCTGGCCACCGTTGTTTGGGGTATTGTGGGCATGTTGGTGGGCGTGCTGGTCGCTACCCAGCTCAATTTCTGGCAGGTTAACTTCAACACCGCCTGGCTGACGTTTGGCCGGCTGCGCCCGCTGCACACCAATGCGGTGATCTTCGCGTTTGTGGGCAACATGATGTTCGCCGGGATCTACTACTCGACCCAGCGGCTGGTGAAGGCGCGGCTCGCCAGCGATTTTCTTTCACAGCTTCATTTCTGGGGCTGGCAGGCGATCATCCTGGCCGCGGCCGTCACGCTCCCGCTCGGCTTCTCGCGGGGCAAGGAATACGCGGAGCTGATCTGGCCCATCAATATCGCCGTGGCCCTGATCTGGGTGGTGTTTGGGGTAAATTTTTTCTGGACGCTGGCGCGCCGGCGTGAACCCAGCCTGTACGTCGCAATCTGGTTTTACATCGCGACGATCGTGACGGTGGCGATGCTCTACATCGTCAACCATCTCTCGCTGCCGACGAGTTTCACCCACAGCTACCCGGTGTTTGGCGGGGTGCAGGATGGATTGGTGCAGTGGTGGTACGGGCACAACGCCGTGGCCTTCTTCCTGACGACGCCGATCCTCGGCATCATGTATTATTTCATTCCGAAAGCCGCGGAGCGCCCGGTCTACTCCTACCGGCTGTCGGTCATCCATTTTTGGTCGCTGGTATTTGTCTATATCTGGGCCGGCCCGCATCATTTGCTGAACACGGCCCTGCCAGGCTGGCTGCAGACGCTGGGCATGACCTTTTCGCTCATGCTCTGGGCCCCTTCGTGGGGCGGAATGCTCAACGGTCTCCTCACGCTGCGCGGCGCCTGGCACAAGTTGCGCACGGATCCCGTGCTGAAATTCATGGCCGCTGCCGTGACGTTCTACGGCATGGCGACCTTTGAGGGCCCGCTGCTTTCGATCAAGTCGGTCAACGCGCTGGCCCATTACACCGACTGGATCATCGGGCATGTCCATGCGGGCGCGCTGGGCTGGAATGGCTTCATGGCTGCAGGCATGATCTACTGGCTGCTCCCGCGGCTCTGGAACAAACCGCTGTACTCCGTGCCGCTGGCCAACCTGCACTTCTGGCTGGGGACCGTCGGCATTCTGCTCTACGTCGCGGCGATGTGGACCAGCGGCATCATGCAGGGGCTGATGCTCAACGCGACCACCGACAACGGCACGGTGCTCGCGTATCCGAACTTTATCGACACCTTGAACGCCATCCGGCCGATGATGCTCATGCGGGTGATTGGCGGCGCGCTTTACCTGGTGGGCTTTCTCCTCCTGGCCTACAACGCGTTTCGCACCATCCGGGGCGCGCAAGCCGTCAATGGCACCGTCGAGGTATTTGCGGAAGACGAGGCGGAGACGGCGCCGGAACGGCTCGGAGCCTACGGCACTTTCGTCAATCCGCCGGTGTTTTTCGTCGTGCTCGGCGTCGGCTTCTCGTGCGCCTGGATGTTCGGCAGCGATGCGGTCAGCCTGGGCGGTTTTATCGGCACGCTCCTGAGCGCCGCCCTGGCGTTTTCCCACTGGGAATCCCGGGGCAAGGCGTGGGCGAACTGGTATGACCGCCTGTTGGTCAACTGCGCCCCCTTCACCATTCTCACCTTCATTGCGGTGGCCGCGGGCGGCCTGATTCAGATCATCCCGACCATGGTCGCGCACCAAGCGACCAATCTCGAGGACCGTCGCCAGTTTGTGTATACACCCCTGGAACTGGCCGGCCGCGACATGTACGTGCGGGAGGGCTGCTACAACTGTCATTCGCAGATGATCCGCACCCTCGTGCCTGATGTGCTGCGTTACGGCGACTACTCCCGGCTGGGCGAGTCGATCTACGACCATCCTTATCAATGGGGTTCAAAACGAACCGGCCCCGATCTCGCGCGCGTGGGCGGTAAGTACCCAAATATTTGGCACCTGCGGCACATGGAGGACCCGCGCGCGATCTCGTCGGGTTCCAACATGCCGGCCTATCCCTGGCTACTGGCCAACCGCACCGATGTCACGGCGCTGCCCGCGAAGATTGGCGCCATGCGCGCGCTGGGCGTGCCCTATCCCAACTGGACCCCGGGGCAGATCCAAGCCCGCGTGGACGAACAGGCGAAAGCCATCGCCGCGGATCTGCGCGCCGCCGGCGCCACCGTCGCCCCGGAAGCGGAGATCGTCGCGCTGGTGGCTTATTTGCAGCAACTCGGAAAGTTTGAGGATCTGCGCGCTAAGTCGGGGCCGACGGTTGCATCCAGAGAGTAATTACGTTTCCCGCCCAACCCTGCCTGCCTCTCCCCACCATGTTCCGCCGTCTCGTACTCGAAGACTCCGTTACCCTCGTGACGATGGTGGCGTTCATCACCGCCCTGACCATCTACCTGGCGTTTGCCTGGCGCGCGCTGCGGATGAAGCGTCCGCAGATCACCCGTTTTGAAAACCTGCCCTTTGACACGCCTACTCCGGCGGCCGACGGCGGCGAATCCGGCCGGCCCTCCGGCCCCGCCAGCGCGTCCGGGCCCTCGGCCCGCTTTTCTGCCACGACATGAAGCCGAAGCCTCCACTTCCTCCCGAAGACCCGATCCGCCCGCATGTTTTCGACGGGATTCAGGAATATGACAAACGACTGCCGAACTGGTGGCTTTACACCCTCTATATCACCATCGTTTTTTGGGTGGGCTATTGGTCCTACTACGAGTGGTTCCGCGCCGGCCCGACGGGAACGCAGGTGGTCGATGCAGCGATGGCAAAAATCGAGACGGCGCGGCTCGCCTCCACGCAGATGGACGATGCCAGTCTTTGGCAGATGAGTCAGAACGCGGCGTTCGTCGATGCGGGCAAGGCGATCTACCTGGCAAATTGCTTCGCCTGTCATCTTGCCAGTCTGCGCGGAAAGAGCGAAAGCCCCGCCGCCATCGGTCCCGACCTTACCGACACCGCTTGGATCCATGGCGGCAGGCCAACGGAAGTTTACGAGCTGATCACCAAGGGTGTGCTCGCAAAGGGCATGCCCGCTTGGGGTCCGGTGCTCGGCGCCAAGAAGATCGCCGAGGTGTCGGCCTACATCATGAGTCTGCATCGCGAGGGCGAGCCGGTTGTGGTCGAACAGCCCAAGGTGGTCCCCCAGTAATCCTTTCAGCGCGTGAACTCCCTCGCGACTGTTTCCGTGACCAATCGATCTCATGCCCGTGCCGAAGGTAGAGCACCCAAATCGCAATACCGTCACCACCATTCGGTCCGACGGCTCGCGGGCATTTTTATACCCGACTGATGCCCATGGCCGGTTCGCCCGGGCGCGCCGGCTGTCGGCCTTCGCGCTGATTGTATTTTATCTCTCTCTGCCCTGGATCAAGATCAACGGCTACCCGGCCGTTTTTCTGGACGTCGCTGACCGCCGCTTTCACCTCTTCGGCATCACCCTGGCCGCTCAGGACCTTTGGCTGCTGTTCTTCCTTATCACCGGGGTGGGCTTTTCGCTCTTCTTTGTGACGGCGCTGCTCGGGCGCATCTGGTGTGGCTGGGCCTGTCCGCAGACGGTGTTTCTTGACCATGTTTATCGCCGCATCGAGCGGTGGATCGAGGGCGATGCGGTGCAGCGGCGGGCCTTGGCGGCAGCGCCTCCTTCCGCCGGCAAACTCGCGCGCGGCATCACCAAACATGCGCTCTATGTGGTGGTCTCCGCGGTCATCACGCACTTGTTTCTCGCCTATTTTGTGTCGCTGCCGGAGGTCTGGGCCATGGTGAGCGCGGCGCCCACGGAGCATTGGGGCGCCTTTGTGTTCATGGCGGTAGCCACGGGAACTCTCTACTTCAATTTTGCCTGGTTTCGCGAGCAGCTCTGCATCGTGATTTGCCCCTACGGCCGCATCCAGTCCGCGTTGATCGACGATCATTCGCTGGTCATCGGGTATGATGGGGCGCGGGGTGAGCCTCGCCGCCACACGGGCGACGCGAGAAAGCCGGCCGACACGCTTCTCCCGAAGTCGGGAGACTGTGTTGATTGTGATCGCTGTGTGCAGGTTTGTCCGACCGGCATCGATATCCGCCAGGGACTCCAGATGGAATGTATCGGCTGCACCGCTTGCATCGACGCGTGTGACGATGTCATGACGAAGTTGCACCGTCCCAAGGGACTCATTCGCTACGACTCTCACGCGTCGTTTACGGGCGGCCGCACGCGCTGGTGGCGTCCTCGCACCTTTCTGTACGGCGCGCTCTTGCTGGTGGGAGCGCTGGTCGCGACGTGGGCGCTATCGACGGTCAGACCTGCGAATCTCGGTGTGACCCGCATGACGGGCGCCCCTTACATCGTCGA
>JBEENF010000182.1:0-7457 GCA_041192325.1 Verrucomicrobiota bacterium | reverse complement strand
AGACAATGGGATCGGCATCGATCCGAAATTTACGGAGCGCATTTTTCGGATTTTTGAGCGGGTGCACGACAATCGCGTTTATCCCGGACCGGAGTCGGCCTCGCCATTGTGGCGACGGCCATGAAACGCGTGGGCGGGAACTGCGGCGTGGAGCCAAATCCCGGCGGGGGCAGTCGCTTCTGGCTCGATTTTATTCGCTGATCACCTGCGCGGTTTTCCGTCCATGCACGAAACTGAACCGAATATCCTCCTGGTGGAGGACGACGAAAACGATCGAGTGTTCATCAAACGCGCGTTACAGCGCAATGGCATCACCGCGGTGGCTACGGTGAACAACGGCGAGGAGGCGATCGCCTATTTGCGCAGCACGCAGGCCGCGCCTAATTCCGTTCCGCCGCCGACCCTCATCATCACCGACCTCAAGATGCCGAAAATGGACGGTATCGACCTGCTCGCCTGGCTTCACCAACAGGAGAATCTGGGAAATATCCCCGCGGTGGTGCTTACCTCCTCGAGTGACCACTCCGACATCGATGCGGCGTTCCAGCACGGCGCAAAGGGCTACATGATCAAACCGGTGCAGTTTGGCGACCTCGACAAGGTGATGCGTACCACCGTCGATTACTGGCGGGCTTCGTGCTTCCCGCTCGTGAGCAGAAAACACGTGATGCCGTAACTGCCGGCGCACCGGCTCCATGCCGCAGCGCGCGGCGCGTTCCGTTCAAGGCCGAAGCCCGGTTCCCGCAGCCTTTGGAGAAAACGGGCGTCTCCCGTAACAGCCAGTTTCGCGCCCCCGGGAACGCGGGGGCGCTGACCGAGTGCGTGCTTGATGCCTTTAAAAGAGTACCGGCCGCGGGCGCACTTTGCACCCCGGCCGGTAGTATGCCCTGACCGAATAGCGCGGTTAGAAGGCGCGCTCCAAAGCGACATAGGCCAGGGGGCCGCGGAAGTTGGAGTTGCCGCCTGACGTATCGTTCCGGCGATCCAGATAACCGACTTTGGCCTGGCCGAGTAGCTTGTCGGAGAATTTGTGCTTCAGGCCGGCGAACACCCCGTACTCGCGGGCTCCGGCGCCATAAGGATCGGTCGCCACCGCCAAGGCGGGGTTGTAGTTGTTGGCCCGGTAGTACGTCGCTTGAAGTTCGGCGTCGGTCAGCTTGTCGACGACGAACCCGGCAACAATGTTTCCGTTCCAGTAATTGTTGTCGGCGTTGTGGAGAACGTCGTTGGCGGATCCGCCGGCGCGGGGATAGGCCGTGCTGGTTTTATCAAAGACCACGTTGATGTTGGTCTGCATATAAAACCCCCTGCTTGGGGTCCAATTGATGGTCTCGCCGATGTGATGGCGTTTGGAGTCATTTGAATCGCCGGTTATATAGCCGTCCTCCGCAATTTGGGCCTTCCCGCGTTGTTGCACATAGCGCGTGGAGAACGACAGCGTGGGCGACACCTTCACGATGGCAGTAAGGCGCGCGCCATAGATGTCGTAATTCAGCACGTAGTAGCTGCCCAGACTGGTTCCGTAGCCGTTGAAGTTGTTTTCGTGATCGCGTGAGAAAAATTCTCCACGGAGCGTCACTTGCGGCAATACCGTCCAGCTGGCGCCGACTTTGAAGTTCGTGTGCTTTTCATCCAGCTTCTCCAGGGTGATCTGGGCTGGCGCCAGCACGACCGGGCCACCGGTCGCGGGCGTGATCGAGACGTAGCTGAGCCGCTCGTCGCCCGGCGCCGTCCGGTAGTCCCATGTGCCGTACAGCGCCAGATTCTTGATGCCCGTATACCGAACATCGAGTTCCGGGGTCCAGATCTTCTCGTCCAGTTTCGATGAGTTGGGCGCAATCAGTGGGACAGGGGTGATAACGCCGGTGGTTTGGTTGACCATCGTGCTGACGTAGGCTGCGGACGACAAGCCACGCCGGGAATAGTCCTCCCCTTTATAGGCGGCAGCAATCCGGAGTTCCTTGAGAAACCGAGTCTCAACGCCCACCACCCCGGTAAGGATATTGAGGTCGAACGTGCCGGTGCTGTTGTAGGAATAGGGCGGGCGACCGCCGGGCGTGAACGCGCCGATTTCGTTGGTGAGCCCGGCAAGCGTCTGCAACTTGGCGTTGATGAGCCGGGAACCGGTGGTATCGCCGTCGGACTGGTGGTGGCTGGCGGTCGCGTAAACGCTCACCTTGTCGTTAAGAGGGGTCTCAATCCTGCCCAAAAAGGTCAGTCCGTTGCGGGAGACACCCTGTTGGTCGAAGCCCTTGTTCTCGTTGTTGGCCAGGAGCGGCGGGACGAGCGTGGGCGGATTGGCCGGGATCGCCGGGAAAGGCTTGAGTTCGCCGGGATAGCGATCGACGGAACGCCGGTTGAGATTATTCACCCGATCGCCGATGACCGTGAGCGACAGGGTCGTCTTGCCCACCGTGTGCTTTACGGACGCTTGAAGGACCTCGTGGCGTTCATTAAGTTGGAGGTAGGCGGGGATAATCTTTCGATTAGCCGAGATCGGATTGAGCGCCCCGAGCGAATAGATGGGTACCCCCGTCAGATCCGTGTCCCCCCAGATGGTCGAGTCTTTCCGGCCGGTGCGCGTTTCGTTCGTGTATTGCAAGGTAAAGACCGGGGCGCCGGGCAAAGCCACCGTCGCGTTGGCGAAGAACTTGCCGCGGTCGACGTAGAGGGCGCGGGGATAGATCGGCAGCCAGGCATTATTGAGGGGGAAGAAGCCGCCGGCGCCGTCATAGAAGGTGCGGAAACGCTTATAACCGGCCTCCATGGCGCCGACCTTGGACTTGGTGAGGCGAAACTGGGCCAGGTAGTCTTCCGCGCCGGGCAGGACCCGTCCATCGATCTGCAAGGTGGTAACCTTGGAGAGTTCATTGACGTAGGTCAGCGCTTCGATGCCGCCGAAGCCGGTCCGGGGTTGCTGCGTGCGGGTTTGCGAGGCCGCCCGATTACCGTTAAAGTCGTTCACTCCTCCGGAGATTCGGATGGTGTTTTCGTCCGACAGGGCAATGGCATCGGAGGCGGCTTTCTCAGCCGCTGCCGCCCATGTGCCGAGCGCGATGAAGCAGATGCCAGCCAGCAGGCCAGCCTTGGGAAGGAGAACAGAAGAATAGGCTTTCATGGCTTGAGTGTGGGCTGGGTTAATAACGCAGGGCCTTGCTCGTGTTGGAACCGTGCACGGACTCGTGGCAGCCGGCGGACCAGCACGTGCCGTTCTGCAACCGGGTGCGGTGGTCTTCGCCGCCGGCGAAGATGGTTCCGTTGCGGTCGGTGGTCTGGAGATGGCACCGGAGACATAGATTCCCGTCGCGGGCGATCAGCATTTTCGAATTCACCGAGCCGTGCGGGCTGTGACAGGCGATGCAGCCTTCCTTCATGGCGTTGTGGGTGAAGACGAAGGGCCCGGCCTGTGCAGTATGACATTTCGTGCAGGTTTCGTTCTGCGCCTCCAGCGAGGCGCCCCGGCCCGTGACCGCGTTGCCCTCATGCGGATCGTGGCAGTCCCCGCAGCTCATCTTGCCGGAGAGAACGGCATGGCTGTTGGCCAGGCTGAACTCGCCCCGTTTGTCCAGATGGCACTGGAAGCAGGTTTCCGGCGACTTCCTCGGGTTAACAATCGTGCCCTTCAACCCCCCCGACTTGTTGTGGATGCTGCCCGGGCCGTGACAGGCTTCGCACCCCGTGTCCCCCATTTTGGGATCGGCGATGGCGAGACGCGCGTGGCTGGAGGAACCGAAGTGCCCGGTTTTCTCGTCGTGGCATTCGACACACGTTTTGGTTCCGGCGAACGTCGCGCCGGCGATTTGAGGCGGTATGACCAGCGTGCGGTTCACGGAAATGCAGCCAATTAAAATGACGCCCCACAGGGCGGTGCCGCCGAAGATTAAGGCGGTTTTATTCCGACGGATGCAGGAGATCATGGGTGTGCTAAGTTTTACGGTTTGAGGAGCTTTCCCGGCTTGAACAGCATGCCCTACTATCCCCGCCATGGCTCCGCATCGTTTGGCGAGGAATGCGCAGCGGTTGGCCGGTCCCGAAGTCCGCCGGCGGGAGGGGTGGCGGCGGCGGCGTCACGCAACCAGGGCGAAATTAATGCGTAACGGTAAAATGGATACTTGGACGGCGGGTGGGGTCGCCGCGCGGCGGAGCGGCGCAAAGGACGGATGTCCGCAGCGTGCCGCGGCGTGATTACACCCGGCTGCGCTCCCTGAGGGCAAAGGAGCGTCGGAGAAGATCGGGGCGATCCGCGCCCTGACACAGCCGGGTGAGCCAGGGCGTTGTTGCCCGCCTTAAGGGCGCCGCTGCCCGGGGGAGTATCCAGGAATCGACGGCGGGCTTCCGGCGGGCAGGCCCGAAATCGCGGTGGCCCCGGCGCTCGGGCTTGGGCCGACGCGCCGCCGTATTATTGCCGACGCGATAAACGCGGACGAAAAGTATTCAGTTATAACGTACAACAAAGCGTTGGGGGGGGGGATTCGGTGGGCAGCCAGGCGACCGCAGCTCGCGCCTCCGGAAATTTCGGCATGCGGACCCCACCCGTTGCGCGACGACTCGAACGGCCGCCCGGAACAGGGTAAAAAGTGCGTCCCTCCCCGCACGGGTGTCACATGCGGTGAGGCGGTTGGGTGTGAACGTGGGGCGGGATTGATTCCGGCTTCGACCTCGGCCGAGCACCCCACCGAGCGGCCTGATCAATACCCCGGTTAACGGTGCCCTGCCGCGGTGGGGCGAGGCCCTGCCGCGTTGGCTGGCGAGAAGGTATATAATAGGCGCGCACGGGTCCGCGGGTGCTTTCCGCCGCGCATATCATGCGTCGTTCGATGCGCTTTATTTGGCCTCATCGAGGCCACGGGATGCGGCAATGGCGGTGGAGTGTGGCCAATTAATGCGGCGAGTTAGGCAAATTGCGCAGAGCGAGAGAGGCGGAGATTGGACATAGTGGGCCGAGGTTCTGGCAACCTGAAAGTCGCGCTCATCCCCCTGCAAACTACGTCTCCCATGAAAACTTCGATTCGCCTCCTTTTACTCGCGCTCGCGAGTTCCGCTCTCACCGCATCCGGCGCCGAAGTCGCCGCCAACTGGACTGAACATTGCGCCAAGTGTCATGGCGAAGACGGCAAGGGCAACACCAAGTCGGGACGCAAACTTGAGATCTCCGACCTTACTGACGCGAAGGTGCAGGCGAAATTCACCGACGAAGAGGCGATCAAGGCCGTCAAGGAAGGCGTGAAGGACAAGGCGGGAAAAATGGCGATGAAGCCGATCGAGGGGTTGAGCGATCCCGAAATCAACGCGCTCGTCGCGATGGTGCGCACTTTAAAGAAATAGCCCGACCCCACCCCCCCGCCATGTCGACTCGTTCTGACCCCCACGCTGGAACCCGGCGGGCGCGAACGAATCTGCTGCTCGGGGGATTGACTCTGGGTTTCTTCGCCCTCGCGGCTCTGCTCGCCCGCAATACGTGGGGCGATCCTCCGGTGGTGGAGCCGCTTCCCCTTGTCGACGCGAAGTTTCTCAAGACGACCCCCTGGCGGCAGACCTACGCCGACCTCGTGCAGGCCAAGGAGGATCTCTCGGATTACGATTGCTACACCTGTCACGAGAAGGACAAGCCGCCCCCGATTCGCTTCGACGCGAACCACAAGATTATCATTCCGAAGGAACACAAAAACATCGAGATGGGACACGGCTCCCACGATCGGAATAATCTCTGTTACAACTGCCACAACGAACAGAACCTGCTCACGTATCAGGTTCGCGATGGGCGGGAGCTGAAATTCAACAACATTCCGCCGTTGTGTGGCAGTTGCCATGGGCCGACGTACCGCGACTGGGAAGCCGGCGCGCATGGGCGGACCAGCGGGTTTTGGGCGCGCGGGCAGGGTGAGGCCACCCGCCTGGCCTGCGCCAGTTGTCACGATCCGCACGCCCCCCGCATCCCCACGCGCGAACCTGCGCCCGGTCCCCACCCGCTCCGCGCCGATAAAACCGCCGCCCCCCGTGCCGCACACTGACATGTCTCTCCCCACCTCTCCGCCCGACAAGACTTCCGACGCGGCGATGACCCGCCGCAGTTTCCTGCGCGGCGCCACGGCCTTTGGCGGCCTGACCGCCCTCGCCGCCAGCCTTTCGCCCCTGCGCGAGCTCAGCGATTTTACCAACACGGAACAGTTCCTGCAAAAGTACTACAAGGAACTCACCCCCGCTGACATGGGCAAAGTGCTCAAGCGTATCGAACGGGAGGTCGAAAAACAGTATGGCGTGCGTCCCCACGTGCGCGATTTAAAGCCGATGGACGGGGTCGAGTTCGTGTATTGCCTCAATCTCACGCGCTGCATCGGTTGTCGTAAATGTGTACACGCCTGCGTCGCCGAGAACAACCAGTCGCGCAGCCCGGAAATTCAATATATCCGGGTCCTGCGCCTGCCGCACGGTTCGCTCGATTTGGAAAAGGCTGAGCATACCTACGACGCGAAGAAAGTGCCGGAGCCCGGCTTCTTCTATATGCCGGTGCAGTGCCAGCAGTGCAAAAACCCGCCATGCGTGAAGGTTTGTCCGGTCCACGCCACGTGGCAGGAGAGCGATGGCATCACGGTGATCGACTACGATTGGTGCATTGGGTGTCGTTACTGCGAAGCCGCGTGCCCGTATTGGGCGCGCCGGTTCAATTTCGCGAAGCCGCAAATTCCGAAGGACCGTCTCAACCCCGAAATGGCCTACCTGGGCAACCGTCCGCGCAAACAGGGCGTGATGGAGAAATGCCATTTCTGCATCCAGCGCACCCGCGCCGGCAAGTATCCCGCGTGCCTCGAAGTCTGTCCGGTCGGCGCGCGTAAATTCGGCAACATCCTCGATCCCGAGAGCGAGGTTTCCTACATCCTCCGCGAAAAGCGCGTCTTCATTCAATTGAAGGAGGAAATGGGAACGTCGCCCCGCTTCTTCTACTACTTCGACAAATGATCACCGCCGCGCGCCAGTATCTGCACTTCCTCTCGCGCTGCGCCCGGATCGCGTTTGTCGGCGACTGGCGCTACTACGCCTGGATGGGGGCGCTCACGATCCTGGCGCTGATCGGGCTCAATGCCTACTGCAAGCAGCTGGTGCATGGCCTGATCGTCACCGGCATGAGCGACGAGGTCTCCTGGGGTGTCTATATCGCAAACTTCACTTTTCTCGTCGGGGTTGCGGCCGCGGCCGTCATGATGGTTATCCCCGTATATATCTACAACAACGAGGAGATGCACGACCTCGTGATCTTTGGGGAACTGCTGGCGGTCGCCGCCATCATCATGTGCCTGCTGTTCGTGACGGTGGATCTCGGGCGGCCGGAGCGGTTTTGGCATCTGATTCCCGGCATAGGGGAATTCAACTTTCCCGCCTCCATGCTGAGTTGGGACGTATTGGTGCTTAACGGCTACCTTCTGCTCAATGTCTGGATCTGCGGATATTTACTTTACAAC
>JBEENF010000181.1:0-7569 GCA_041192325.1 Verrucomicrobiota bacterium | reverse complement strand
CAACCCCGGCAAATTGAGATCAAGCAAGATCAGGTCGGGTGGCTCAGCCAAAGCCGCCTGTAAACCTCGCGTGCCGTCATGCTCCGCGCGCGCGGAATGGCCATGCCGCATCAAGGCCCGCGTGATGTGGCCGGCCAGTTGCACTTCGTCTTCGATCACAAGGACTCGCATGCCAGTTCCGGGGTAAATGCCGCGCTGGGTTTCACGAGTAAGCGTTGTGCAACGAAACGCCAGTGCACGCACGCACATTTTGGTCCAGCGGGGGGAGGTTGTTCCGCGCCCTTGACCCAACGCGAGTTACGTCCTGACCCCCACAGAAAAGCCGGGGGCGCGGGTGGCGCGCGCGGCCGCTGCTGCAGCGCGGGGTTCTCCCCTCCACGTGACGCCCCCCACCCAAGGCGGGCGTCACGCGTGAGTCAGTTACATCCGCAGCCGCTGCCACCCACCCCGCGCCCGCCGGTGGCCGTCTCGCGCGAATAATAGACGTGTTCGGCCAGCGCGTTATGCAACGGATCGCGATCGGGGCGCATGGTGTAGTCCGCCAGCGTGGCGCGTTCCCATGGCTTTACCCGCACGAGATTCGCGCTGGAGCAGCCCGAGAAAAAAACGGCGCCGACCACGGAAAGGAAAAGGAGGAGAGAGCGGATTTTCATGGGCGAAAAGTCGTTGGAGCCGAGGCCGCCATTGAAGATGGGACTAAGGCAACGGGACGGGGCGAGGCCGCGGTGCGGCCGGCTGGACGCGTTCATCGCGATTCGGCAAGGAGCGCTTCGATGTGCTGGCGCAATTCGCGCTCCGACGCCGCGCCGCGAAATCCTTCGTGCCGGAAGCGGACCCGACCCGCACCATCGAGCAGGTAACTGGTGGGCATGGTCGGCACCAACACCTGACGCACCAGCGATTGGTCGTGGTCATGGAGTCCGGGGAAAGGCGGCGCCATCTTCTTCCAAAACGCGGTGGCCTGGGCCGGGTTCTCGTCAATCCCCACCGCCACGATCTGCAATCCACGCGGCCGATATTCGGCGTACAATTTTGCCATGGCCGGAAACGACGCCTTGCACGGCGCGCACCACGAGGCCCAAAAGTCGACCAGCACGACCCTCGCCTTCAGCGACGGCGCCTCCCTGCCGGAGAGAGGGGTCAGGCCGGACATCGCAGGGAAGACGTCGCCGAGCTTCACTTCGGCGCGCGCGAGCGCACTGGCGACCAGGACAACCAGCAGCAGGAGAGCGTTAATTCGAAACGACATAATGAAAAAATCCGCGCGTCTGGGCCCGCACGCGTTCCGTCAGGATGAGACCTTCAGCGGCGGCGGAGGCCTGAATAAAATCGATGCCTTGGGGCACTCCGAGCACGAACGACGTGGTGGAGAGGACCCCCGCCTGCAGGCAGGTCGAAGCGACCACGGTCGATTGCACGCAGCCGTTGCTCACCGGCCAGCCGGTGCGCGGATCGATGATGTGCCCGTAGCGCTTGCCGTCGACCGTGAAGCAACGCCGGTAATCCCCGGACGAAGCGACGCCTTTGCCCGCAACGCCAATACTGCCCGCCGCCACCCCCGGCTTGAGTGGATCCTCCAAACCTAAGTGCCAGGCGGGACGACCGGGTGGAGCGCCGATCGCGCGCAGATCGTGGCCAAAGTCCACCAGCGCGCAGGGAATCCCGCGGTCCACCGCCAGCTGCGCCACCACATCCACCGCGTATTCCTTCCCAAAGCCGCCGAAATCGAGCGCCATACCTGGTTCCGGCAGAAAGACTTTGCCCGGCGAGCGCTGCACCTTCTTCCACCCCACGAGCGCTCGCGCGGCGGCGATTTCCCCGGCGGTGGGGATGCGGGGGTTCGCCGCCTGGTAGTTCCACAGCCAGATCAGCGGCAGCGCCGTCGGATCCAGGACGCCCTGCGTCATGAAGTGCACCATCTCGCACAATTTCAGCATCGCCTCCATTTCCGCGTCGACCTCCACCCACGCCTGGCCGGCTGCGGTGTTGATACGGCTGATCAGGCTGTGGGGGCGAAAGCGCGAATATTTTGCCTCGAAGTCGTTCACCCAGCGCACCGCCGCCTGCTCGAAGGCGGTCGCCTGCGCCTCGCCGTCCGGCGCGGCGTATTGCACCTCACACACCGTGCCGAGCGCGGCGAAGGAGAGTCTTCGCAAAGGCAGGTCCGGCGCCACGCTGGTGGGCGCGGGGGGCGGACGATGCGAATGAGCGACAACGGCCATGGAAAAGGAGGGGTTAGCGCAGGTGGAAGACGACAGGCGGCCGTTGGTTCACCATGAAAATTTGCCGCCGACCGTGAAGATCCGCGCGTCGGCGTAGGCGCTGCGTGGCGTGACGCCGTCCCGGCCGCGCATGTCGTATTTTTCCCACGCGACATCGTACTGCAACGCGTCGCTCACGTTCCAGATAAGCTTCAGACCGTACGTATACGTGCGCATTGCCGACAGCCGGAAATCCGACGAGTAGAACGGCCCCCCGGGGCGAGGGGCGCCGGAGATCGGCACGATCGAGGTGTTATCCAGATTGTAGTAATAAAAAAAGGGCGCGCTCTGCTGGTAGACCCGCAGCGACGGCCGGAGCATGAATTTCCCACCCAGCCGCTGAAACCACGCGAGGTCGACCGTATGCGCGTCCGTGCGGAACGTGTCGTGATAAAAGCGATAGCTCGCGTCCAACGCGCCCTTCGCGGCGGGGAAGGAGCGGTTCAGGCCGAGAAACACAATCCACTTCTCGCGATAATTGGGGCGGTTTTCATTCGCGGTCAGCGGCAGGAACACACCCGGAAAAATCTGCGTTCGTTTCTGCACCAGCTTGTAGGGATCCTGCAGAAACCCACTCGCACGACCCCACGTGATATTCGCCGTGAGCGACGTCAGCGGGCTGAGCAGCTGGGTCGCGCCGAGAATGACGTCGTTCGTGTGTTTGCGGGCGCGTGGCGCCAGCGAGGAATAGAGCACCTTGATCTTGTCGTCCGTGCCCGCCACCCCGAGCAGCATCATGGTGTTCTTCTGGTTGAAGTCGGTCACCGTGTTGACGGACCAGCCATTCGACACGTAATCGCTTTCGCGACTGTTGCCGAAACCGAAGGAAACGTTCACGCGCCTGACCTGGCGCGCGATATCCATATTCCACGCCTTGCGGCGCTCCGCGCGCAGAATACTCGTGCCCACCTGTCCGCCCGGCGTCGGCGCCGGCGCCCCCGTCGGGGTGGCCCCGGTGATCGCGTCATGCAGCCCGTCCAGCTTGAGGCGCATCTGCGGGCCCAGATCCTGCTCCACGTGGACCCCGTGGGTGCGCACCGCGATGCGACCGTTTTCCTCCGCGTAATCCTCGTACTTGTAACTGATCGAATTTTCCGAGCGCAGGACGCGGGGCGCCAGCCAGACCAGCAAGATGGCGAGACCGGCAGACCGGGATGGGGGGAATGAAGCGAAATTCATCGAAAGCACGACGGGAGTATCTTTTCGAATAATCCGCGGCAAAGACTCCAGCAAATACAAGAAGGTAACAATTCATTAAGGAAACGCCGCCGAACGGGAGGGATGGGTCAGCAAAATCTCGATCAGGAACCGCCGCTCACCTCGCACCGCGGACCAGAGCCCTCTCGCACGAGCCAACGCACCGCCGGGATCAATGAATCTCAACCGACGAGACCTTCAGAAACAGGGAGAGCTGTCCGGAGTTGCCCCGCATCGGCGTCAAGATGACCTGATCGATCGCGACGTAGGGCGACCGGGTTTGGAGGGCCTTGTAGAAGTTGGTGAGCGACTCCCAGTTCTTTTCGCCATTCGGATCGTTGGCCGTGATGGTGACACCGAGCGTGTTCACGCTGAACTGGCCATTCGAGCCCAGGGGGGTAAGACCATTGTTGGTGATGTTGCGCAGCCCATTGTCGAGCGCGAGCTGGCGCACGGTGGTGAACAGCCGGGTGCCGTCCAGCGTCTTCGCCGGATCAAGCTGCGCCGCGGCTTTTTGGGCGGCCGCTTCCACCCGCGGCCGATCGCGCAGCCAGCGGTCCTGATCCTTCAGCTCGGTGGTCGTCACTTTCTGCCCCCGCCATAACAGGCCGGCGCGACTGCTGAAACTGGAAATCCAAATCACGGCCCCGACCGCCACCAACGCAACCAGCAACAGCTTTTCCCGGAGCAGCCGACTGAGGAAATAGGCGCGCAGGGTGCGGATCATGCGGAAGGAGCGGGTTTGAGCATCTCAGGATTGAACTTCACCGTCAGCTGAAACCGGTCGCCCTGACCGGGGAGAATCGAGACCTTCACGTCGCGCAGTTCCTTCATGGCTTTGAGTTGCGATTCATAGACCGGGATCAGCGCGGTGTTGGTGGTCTGCGCCTCGACATGCAGCGTATAGAGTCCGGATGCCGGCAGCGTCGAGATGCGGGTGAACCAAATCTCGTCCGGCTTGCGCTTGTTCTGCTTGTCGCCCGCGACGAGGAAAATCATTTCGAACGGGAGCAGGCGGTTGTTCACCAATTGATCAATGCGGTTCGCGAGCTCGGCCGAGGCCTTGATTTTGTCGACCGCCGACTTGCGGGCGTTGACCTGGGTGACGCGCACCTGATTCCACGCCCGGCTACCCACCAGCGCGACTTCCCCCAGGCCCAAAACCAACAACGCGGCGGCACAGCCCACCGCGAGGCGCCAGAGAAGCACATCGCGCTGCTGCGCATTGCGCAGCAGGGCGAGATCACCCTTGTCGCGGACGTCGAGCGAGGAAGCCGTGGCGCGGGAAACGCGCGAAACCAATTCGCCGGCGCGGAAACCCAATTCGCGATCGTTTCGCGCCGGTTCCGCCACCGGCAATTCCGCGAGATCGATCACCGTCTTGGTCCCGCCCATGGCGTGGAGCAATTCCTCGCGAATCCGACCCCGCTCTTCGGCCGTCGCTTCGGCGGGCACGGGGCGAAAAAGCACTTTCGCGGGCACCGCCGGCGTTTCCCAATACACCGCAATCATCTCTTCCGCCATCCCCAACACCACGGTGGTGGCGGGTTCAACCTTGGCGCCGAAAAGCGTGGCCGAGACAGGCAGCACGAGCTCCGCGCCCTGCCAGGCAAGGGTCTGCTCGGTCGTAAACCGGCGGCGGTAGGCGGCGTAAACGAACGCGTGCGTCGCGCCGGGAACCCAATACCAGCCATAATAAAGCTGGGGCAGCGGAAATGGCGCGATGGCCTCCAGCGCCAGTTCCACCTGCCCCGCCGCCTCGGCCGCCGTCACCCCTTCGGCGACGGGGATTGCGCGCGAAAAAAACAAGGCGTCCGGCAACAGAGCCACCTTGGGCGGCGGGGGGCCGGCGCGAAGGAAACTGAGAGGCGAGGCGCACATGGAAAAAGTAGTGAGTGTGGCGGCTTAGGTTGCGAGGAGGAAAGTCCGGGTCCGAACGGGCGGTTCTGGCGCGATCAGCCGGGCCTTACCGCGACTCCGGTGCGGGAGGGGGCGGCGCCAGCGGCACGTCGTTTTCACGGATGTCCAGGAGGGTGAAGGGATACTGCAGGTTTTGAGCGGCATTCGCGGCCGCGCCCGTGGTGGGGCGGTTGATGGGCGCATTAGCGGGGGACGCTGTGCTATTGCGCTGATTTTGCGAGCCGGTCGCGACATTACGCGCCGTGGGCGCAGACGCCTCGGTCCGCTGCGCCGTTGCATTCGTTTGGATGATCGTGGCTCCGTTGGGCGGCGCAATCACTGATGTGAGCCGAAACTGCGAACGCCCGTCCCGCACCGTGATTTTAATGCGCAACGCGCTGATGGTGGCCGTGAACCCCCCCGTGCTGCCCGCCGCGCCGGCAATCACCTGGGCCTCGCTTGGATTGCGAAAATAGCCCGGCCCTTGCGACAGGAACGAGCCCGTGCCTTTGCGATATTCCTCGATATTCTGCTGAGCGTTGGGACCGAACTGGCCAAGGATGGCGAGCGTGTCGGGCGTCGCCCCATTGATGTTGGGCCGCGGAAAATCCAGCAGCGAGACGCTGGCGGTGAAGCGGTGCCAGAGCTCATTGGGCCGCCCCTCCTCGTCGAAAAACAATTCCCGCACCTTGTCGATCGCGGCCAGTTCCTGGAACGAACGGATCGAGCGATGCGGCTCCTGATAGGGAATCCCGCTTTGCTCGTAACTGGGATACAGCCCGGTGCTATAGAGGTGTTCGCGCTTCATCCAGCCGGTCAGCGCATCGGCGAGCGCCGTCGCATCGTTGTCGGGGAGAAGCCAGGTCTTAAAGAGATAACCCAAGCCGTCCGCGTTCGTGCGTGGCAGGGAAATCAGGCCGCTCTCGTCTTCGAACGCCACCTCGATCGTGCGGTCTTCGCCCGGAACATAGCTCGCAAACGCGAGTGGATCGGACCAGCCTTCCGCCGGACTGTGCAGGCCATTTCCCAAGCGGCGAAATTCCTCCAGCACCGCGAGCGTAACCTCCAGCGCGGAGTACGCCTCGATGCGAAGCCGGCGCGCTTCAATGTCGCGCTGCTCCACAATGAGGTCGTTGCTCGCCTTGTCCATGAACACGACGAGCGCCCCGGCGGCGAAAATCAACGTGACCATGACGACGACAATGACCGACCCGCGTTCCGCCGCACCGGGAACAGGTGGCCAAAGAGGGTGACGTTGCGAGCCCGGCTTCATCTTAAAAATACGGCAGCGCCATGCTCGGCGTCGGGAGCGCGATGACGCGTTCGCGGGTTAACTTGCCATACGTGAAGGTGAATCGCAGTCGCTGCGGGACCATGGGCTCGCCTTGCGAATCGAGTTTCAAAGTCGGTTCGGTGCTCCACCGGTTCGTGGGCGGGTCGAAGTAATCGTAACTCACCGCCGTGATCAGCGGCGTCACGACGGTCTCGCGCGGCGGGTCGGTGTCGAAGTTTTTCTCCAGCCGCGAATGCCACAGCAGCACCAAACCCTCCGTGGGCCGAACCTGGAAAGAGCACACGACCTCCGGCAGCGGGCGGTCCGGCCAGGAGAAAAGCCGGCTGCCGGCCGGCAGCTCAAAGGTCAGCATCTTCTCGGTCGCGGCGTTTTCGGGGCGTATCTCGGAAAGAGAGATCGGCGTGGAATTGGCGACCGCCCACGGCGGCAAACTGGCGCTCCGCAGTTCGTGCTCCAGGAACCGGCTCACGGCGCGGACGTGCTGGTCGAACAAACGCACATCGGCATTGCGGCCCCACAGCTCGCCCATGGAAAAAACGAACATATTGAGGGCGACGAGCACCAGGGAAACAAGCGCGAGGGCCAGGAGAATCTCGATCAGCGTGAACCCGGCCGCGATCTTCCCCCCACCCCGGGGCCCCGCGGCGATTCGCGCGCCCGTCTTCGCGCCGGAAACACGGCGGCGCGGGCAGGCGGAAATTGTTAGACAAAAAAGACTCACACTTTCTTCTGCTGCAGTTCGGTGATCCGCTTGCGCGTTTCTTCGCGAAGTTTGTCTCGTTCCGCGGTGTCGATGGACCACGTCGGCCGCAGCACCGTAAACGTCTGCGTCACCTTCTCCGGCCCCGGCCGGCTCGGATCGGTGACATCACACGTAAACACGACGGTGAACAGATCGGCCATCGCGGTGGAGGTGAT
>JBEENF010000180.1:0-7587 GCA_041192325.1 Verrucomicrobiota bacterium | reverse complement strand
CCGGTCGGGCGACGATTCAGGACGTGATCGAAAAGCGAATGGCGGAAATCCTGAAAAAGCCCACGCGCATTCATGGCAGTGGGCGCACGGATTCCGGGGTTCATGCGCTGGCGCAGGTGTTTCATTTCGATGCTGAATGGAACCACGGGCCGGAGAAATTACTCTCCGCTTTTCGAGTGGGGCTGCCTGCCACCATTCAGGTGCAAACGATCCGCGCCGCTGTACCGGGGTTTCATGCGCGTTTCGATGCGAAATGGAAACGGTACGTCTATCACGTGCATCTGGGTGATGCCGACCCGTTCGAGCGCCCGTATTGCTGGACGTTCTTCCGGCCACTCGAGGTCGAGGCGATGCAGGCTGCCGCGGATTTGCTGCAAGGCCGACATGATTTCCGCTCGTTTACGGCGCTGAACGGCCCCGAGCGCGAAGACACCATCCGCCACCTGCGGCGACTCGATGTCCGGCGGCGGGGACGCACCGTTCACATAACGGCGGAAGCGGACGGCTTCCTCTACAAGATGGTACGAAGCCTGGCGGGAGTGCTGGTGGCGGTTGGCGAGGGGAAACTAAGCGTCGCCCGCGTGGAGGAGATCCTTCGCGCGCGTGAGCGCACTGAGGCCGTCAAAACGGCGCCGCCCCACGGACTGTTTTTAACGAAGGTATTCTACTAAACGATTTCGCGTGCATCCTCTCCGCCAGTTTGCGCGTGGCCTGGTCGATGTGGTGTTTCCACCAATTTGTGTGCATTGTCGCGGAGTGGTGGAGCAACCGGGACCCGAACCGGATTTCCGTTTTATCTGCCGCCAGTGTGCGGCGCAATTAGACTGGGTGCACGCGCCTCATTGCGTTACGTGCGGTCATCCGTTCTTCGGGATCGTGGCGGGTGAACGCATGTGCCCGCATTGCGACGGACTTGATCCGGCTTTTCGGGAAGGGCACACGGCGGTGCTTTTCAAGGGCCCGGCGCGGTCGCTCGTCATCGAGTTAAAATACCATCGCGGATTGCACGTGCTGTCCGACATCCGGCAAATTTTCCGGCGGGCTCCCCATGTCATGGAGCGAGCGCGTGGCAGTGTCCTGGTACCGGTGCCCTTGCATCCACGCAAGGCGCGGGAGCGCGGTTTCAATCAGGCTCAATTGCTGGCGGAATGCCTCGCCTTTGCGGCGGGCGCGGACACGACGGTGCAGCCACTGTTACGGCGTACGGTCGACACCGTTTCGCAAACGACCTTCGACCGGCGCACGCGTCTGGCCAATCTGAAAAATGCCTTTGCACTCGCCCGTGGCGCCAACCTTAATCCAGCGATTAACTACATCCTTGTTGACGATGTTTTCACGACGGGTTCCACGCTTAACAGCTGTGCTCGCGCCTTGCGCCGGGCCGGCGCCGTGACGGTCGACGTTATCACGTTCGGCCACGGCTGACTAACGCCATGCATTTCGACAAACCGACTTATACCGTCCGGAAATCGCCCAAAAAGAAGGACATTCCCAAGGGGCTCTACACCAAGGATCCCCTTTCGGGAGAGATTCTGTTTAACAAGGAGGTGGAGGACAACCAGATGGTGGTTCCGAAGAGCGGTCACCACTTCCCAATCGGCGCGCGCGCCCGACTGGCCAAGTTGATCGACCCGGGGACTTTCGTGGAAGCCGACGCGGAAGTGCGGTCGAGCGATCCGCTAAAGTTTGTCGATTCCCAGAGCTATCCCGATCGCATCAAGCGCTACGAAAAGGAGAGCGGATTGCCGGAAGCCGTGGTGTGCGGATCCGGCCGGATTCACGGCATCGACGTGATGGTTGCGGTGATGGACTTCCGGTTTTGCGGGGGGGCCATGGGCGCCGCCACGGGTGAAAAAATCACCCGAACCATCGAAATGGCCACGCGGCGAAAAATCCCGTGCATTATTTTCAGCGCTTCGGGTGGCGCGCGGATGCAGGAAGGGATCTACTCGCTCATGCAAATGGCCAAAACGAGCGCGGCGCTCGGTCAACTGGCCAAGGCGCAACTCCCGTTCATCTCAGTGCTCACGCATCCGACGATGGGCGGGGTGACTGCAAGTTTCGCGACCCTCGGGGATATCATCCTCGCTGAACCTGGAGCCCTGATCGGCTTTGCCGGCGCGCGGGTCATCAAGGACACCACCAAACAAACTTTGCCGGCAGGATTTCAAACCGCAGAATTCCTGCTCAAGCACGGCTTAATCGACCAGATTGTCAGCCGGCTGGAGATGCGCGAACGCTTGCGGGACCTGTTGTTGGCGTTCCATTTGCGCCGGCGGTCCGCTCCGGCGGCGACGGCCTGATTTGGCGGCCGCGTCATGCCAGCGCGCGAACGGGCCCGTTACACGGCGGCCACGGAGTTCCTTTTCGCCCAGAAGGCGCAAGGGGCGAGGTTTGGCGTGGACCGCATGAGGGCGCTCGCGCGCGAACTCGGACATCCGGAGCGCATTATTCCGTGTATCCATATCGCCGGCACAAATGGGAAGGGCTCGGTCGCCGCGATGGTCGAGGTGATTCTGCGGGAAGCTGGTTGGCGCACGGGTTTATACACGTCGCCCCATCTCGTGCATCCTGGCGAACGGGTTCAAGTCAACCGTCAGCCTCTCAGCGCAACGGAAGTGGCCGATTTTGTCGCGGAGCTCCGCCCGTTGGCGCAACGTGTGGCAGCAGTCGATCCCGATGCCGTGCCGAGCTTTTTCGAATACATGACCGCGATGGCTTTTCTGCAGTTCACACGGAAACAGTGTGACATTGCCGTATTTGAGGTGGGCTTGGGCGGGCGGCTTGACGCCACCAACATCGTGGAACCCGAGGTGACTGTCATTACCTCGATTGGGCTGGATCACTGCGAACTGCTGGGCGCGGATGTTGAATCCATTGCGCGAGAGAAGGCGGGTATCGTCAAAGCTGGCCGTCCCGTGATAATGGGACGGATGCCGCGGGCGGCGGAGGCCGTGGTTCGCCGCATTGCGCAGGAACGGGGCGCGGACGTTGTTTCCGTGTCGGAACAATTCGGAGACGAAATCGCCAGCTACCCCCAGACAAACGTGGAAGGCGACTATCAACGCTGGAATGCAGCCACGGCGACGCTGACCGTCCAGGCACTGCCGCCGCAGTGGAAAATCACGAAAGCCGTCCTTGCGCGCGCCCTTTCGCGTGTGAATTGGCCCGGGCGATGGCAAAGGGTGTCGGTGGAAGGCCGGACGGTAATATTAGACGCGTCACACAATCCGGAAGGCGCACAAACGTTGGATTCCAATCTGACGCGGCTCGTGGCGGAGACTGGCCGGTTGCCGATTATTATTGTTGGCGTATTGGGGACAGGGCGTGCGGGGCCATTGATGGAAACAATCTGTCGGCATGCCGGAAAGCTCCACCTCATCGTGCCGCAGCAACCGCGGGCGTGCCGATTCGAGGAACTCGAGGCGCTCGTGCCGGCAACCTATCGAGGTGCGGTGATGCGGGATTCCGTCGCAAGGCTGTTTCCGTCTCCTGGGAAATGTGCGGCCGGCGGCCCGACCGATGTGATTGTGGTCACGGGCTCCATTTACCTGCTCGGCGAAATCATGGAAAGATTGGGCCCCAGGCAGATCGCGACCTGAGCCGATCAGCGGTGGCGATCGCCAATGCTGATCGTTGCGATTCCAAGCTTCGCCGGTAAGATGCCGCACACCGTCGCGATCGCGTCTAAAGTCGCACCAATTCGCTGGTGGACGGCACGTCCTTGATGATCTGAGACGGCTCTGGCCCCACGCCCAAGTAACGCAGATTGGGCAACTGCGCCGCGGCGGGCCATTTTTCGCCCGCGTATGCGACGTCGAGCAAGCCCTTCATCATCGTGGCGACATACTGTTGGGCATTGCGTGGCAGTTCGGCGAAACGACGCACCTGTGAGATATCCTCAGTCCAGCCCGGCTGGCAGAGGTAAACGGGCCGCAGGGTTTTTCGCACGGCTTCATTGCGTGGCACGTGCATCAATCGGCGGCCATCCGGCGTTTCGTAGCCGATGCAAATCTGCAGATCGCCGCGCCATTCGCCCGAATGGGTAAGCGCATCGAGCTTGTTGATCATCAGATCCTGAAATCCGCCGTAGCGGAGCGCGTCGCCTTTTTCCACCGCATCATACCAGCCGACCATCCGCTGGCGGCCGGTGCTCGTGCCAAACTCGATCTGCTTAAGTTTGGTCGTGAGGGGATGTCCCTCGTCCATTTGCGTGAGAAAGGTATGGGTTCCCACCTTGGTATCGTAAGCTTTCGCCACGCCGAAAGTATGGATGCGTTGCACCGGAATACCGGCGCTCTCGAAAAACTCCGGCGTGTAGGTGTGCGACGCAGTGACGTTGGGGGAAAACCCGTGCCGCTTGTCGAGCCAGTAAGCTTGGCCGAATTCGCCGATAATGGTGTGACCGGCCGCTACCTCGCGCAGGATAAGTTCGCGGACCTCGCCAATGTTTTTCGCCAGCGAGGCTCCAGCTTCCCAGTAGGTGCGCGTCAGCAACTCCAGATTGAGCGTAAACTCGGCCGCGCCCTTAAACTTCGTGAAGTCAAATTCGTCGCGGGAGAATACGCCCAATTCAATTGCCTCGGCATTGGCGCGTTGTTCCGCCGCGGTGAGTTTCTCGAAGAACTGGTTCCACGTGGCGCCGCTCACGCGGCAAACGTGCTGGATGGTGCGGCAGGCGCGGTCCGCGCGCGCCGCGAGTTTCCGGGCGAAGAAGTTGGGTCCGGCCAGGAAATCCGAGTACGTGATCTGCCATTGTGAAACTTCGTCCACGTAGGCGGGCGTTATCCCGCGGCCCGTGGAACCGCGGGCTTCTTCGGCGAGAATGTTTACGCGGTAATCTTCCCAGGCGAGGTCGAGCAAACGGTGCGACAGATCCGAAACGAGCGTGCGTTCATCGATCAGAAGCCGGGAGAGGATGGCGTGCCCCTTTTTTTCCAAGGGACGGGTCTCCCACCAGATCTTGCGAGGATCAGCCACCACTCCGCTGCCAATACAGAGATGTGCCGCGTCACGCACCACGACGCCGGCGGGGAGCAGATTCAGCTTCAAGCCGCCGGCGGTATGCCCAGAATTCGCGCCGCCATTTACCTTGAGGACTACGGACACCGGTGCCCGCGTGCCTCTTAGCTCTTCAGCGACTTCGGGAATGAGGCGGCCCTTGCCTTCGTCGCCGAGTGAAATGCCGACGTCGGCGATAAGCTGACTGGAGAAAGGGAGGAGGGACATGGTTGCGGGAGAGCAACCGAAGCCAGTCCGTCACGATCGGGATAGACCCCTGTTGCCCGGAAGTGAAAACGCGAGCCGCGGAAATAGCGCAAACAGAAAACGGCGTATGACTTTGGCTGGGCGCGGGTGACAGGCGTCTGGATTACCCGAGAGGCAGGGGACAGCCGGGGAGAAGCGCGCCCATTTCGCTCCGCGTGCGCCATTTCACGATGGCGGAGTGGCCAATATGCCCCACGTACAAAACCGGCGAGACCCCGCGACACCAGAAGAGCTGGCAGGACACTCTACGCGCAAACCAGGTCACGCGTAAGCGTTGCCGGAAGGGTCGAGTCGGCGAGAACTCCGCACGGAGTAGCTGAATCGTGCCTCCAAAAAAAGCAGTAAAATCATTGGGAATATCATGAATACTAAAACACTGAAAATGACTGTGGCCACCGCGTCCGCCGCGTTGGTCCTGGGTTTCGCTGGGTGCAGCAAGAATGGCACTCGTAGCAATTCGTCGGATCCGTCTGGCACCGGCAGCACCAGTACCGGCAGCTCCACGGGTACCGGCAGTTCAAGTGGAACAACGAGCAGCGGATCCATGGGCTCCGGATCAACCACGGGCTCAGCCGGAAGCACGGGAGCCGGTGCGACCCCATCGACGGGGAGTTCCGGCAGCACCGGAGGATCTAAGTCGGGATCGTCGACTGGCTCGGCGGGAAGTTCTGGATCCTCGTCTGGCAGCGGATCGACGACGCCCTAAACGGCGACGTCTTCATGGATGGGAGTGCCTTGAAGCGCGGCTCCGGCCGCGCTTCTTCGCGTCCACGGAGGTGGGCGATAAGGAGAACGTGATTGCGATTCGGTACGAGCACGAGCGCTGCTGATGCGTTTTAGGTAAACGCGCGGGATGGCGCAAAGGTCCGCCACCTTCCTCGACTGGTCTCTTGGCGCTGGCTTCCCTGCGGCGCGCAAGTCCTGCGAAAAAAATCCGCGCGACTATTCGCCGCCGCAAAAACGCTTCGCGTCGCGCTCCGCCAATCTATTTCGAAGGATTGACGGACGTAACCTCGGCGTATGATAAATACTTTGCCGGCTTTGATATGCATCCGTGGATTTCTTCCGCGGTTCGTGTCGAACCGATAATCATCAACCTAAAAGATAAAATGGCTAAATCCCAAAACTCCAAGAAGCAGACCAAAAAAGCGCCGGCCAAGACCGCGAAGGAAAAAAAGCAGGCCAAGCGCGCGAAGAAAGGCTAAGTACCTTTGCTGCCTCCGGCCCAGGAATTCTGGCCGGTTTCGGAACAGCACAGCCCTCGTGGCTGTGCTGTTTCCTTTTAGACCTCGCGCTCTGCGCGGACCAAACCACACCGCAGCGGCGCGAAGCAGTCGCCCACGACGCACTCGGTTTTGCGGCCTAGGATTTTTTCTTCCAGAGTTCGGAAGCGTCGGCTGTGAAGCCCGGCGGCACCACCCGACCGGCAATCAAATCGGCGTCGCTTGCCTGGGTTGCTAGTCGAAAATATTGCACGCAGCGCGCGATTTCAGCCTCAATCTGCGGCGTACGCGCTTCATATTCCAGATAGATGATGCCGGTGAATCGCTGCCGGCGAAGCTCCGCGAACTGGCCGGCCGCGTTGGAAACGCCGGTGCCCCAGGGAACATCGCGCGCGGTTCGACTGAATTGGATGATGTCCTTAAAATGAAGCGCCAGCAGGCGGCTCTCCACCGTGCGCAATGCCGCCACGGGCTCGATGCCGGAACGCGCCCAGTGTCCCGTGTCCGCGCAAAACCCCATGTGTTTACCATAGGGCTGCAACGCAGCCAGCAGATGCTCGGGAGGATTTTCTGGATTATAGTGATTGTGGAACGTGACCCCCACGCCGAATTCCCGCGAAAGTCGATCCAGCAGGGGGAGCTCCGTCGGCCATTTTGCCTTGGGTGGCTCCACCGCGATATCGCGGAGCCCCATTGCCTTGGCGAAACCGAAGAGCTCCCGCCATTCCGTTTCGTTCGTGGCGCTCACCACGCCGATGCTGGTGATCGTAACGCCCTTCGCCTTCGCCAGCGCGAGAACCTTGGCGCGAGTGCCTTCATCCATGCTGGGTGTCATGGAGCCCTCGATGCCGCCGCCAATTTTCTGCCGGGTAAAAGCCTGCACGTAGCGGAGCCCGAGCGCAGAGGTCTTGTCCAGGGTTTCAGCCAAGGTGAGGTTGTTGTAGGTCCACGCCTGCACGCCCAAATTAAGATCCGCCGCGGAGTGGGGGGAACGTTCGGATAATTGCTGGCATCCGGCTGAAACGAGCAAAGCTGCGGCGAAAAAAATCGGAAGTGTATGGGTGATGGTCATGGGAGATGCGCCAGGAAGCGGAGC
>JBEENF010000179.1:0-7595 GCA_041192325.1 Verrucomicrobiota bacterium | reverse complement strand
CATCACGTGAATATTACGCCCGATCAGTTTTGGCTCCGCATCGGGGTGACCCATGCTGACCAGATCGGCCACGGCCCGTTTCATGACGTTGAAGCCAATGTCGGTGTGCGCCATTTCGCGCCCGCGGAACTTGAGCCGCATTTTCACCTTGTTACCATGGTCGAGAAACTCCTCCGCATGGCGCAGCTTCGTCTCGTAGTCATGCTGTTCGATGCGCGCTGTGAACTCGATCTCCTTGATCTTGCTCGCCGTGGATTTCGCGTGCGAGTGCTTTTTCTGCTCCTCGTAAACGTATTTCCCGAAATCCATGATTCGGCACACCGGCGGGGTCGCATTGGGCGCGACTTCCACCAGATCGAGCCCGTTTTCCAACGCGAGGTTGATGGCCTTCGCGGTGTCGATTATCCCGAGCTGCTTGCCCTCGGGGGAAATCACGCGCACCTGCGGGACCTTGATTCGGTGATTGCGGCGGATGGCCGCAAACGGATCGACGTTACGACGCTGGTAAGAACCGGGGCGGCTGGGGCCTCCGGCGGAGGGAAACGAAATGGCCATCAAATATGCTTGGACTGGTGTTTAAGGCGGCGTCGCTTTTCGCGTGGAAGGCGCGCGGGAGCAAGGGTTATTTAACTGGGAGATTTTCTGATCTCACACACTGAAGCTCTCCCCACAGGAACAACTGGCCTTGGCGTTGGGGTTGGAAAATTTGAAACCGCCGGCGACCATCGCGGCGGAATAATCAAGGTGAGTTCCTTTGAGATACAGGGCGCTTTTGCTATCCACGAGGACAAGAGCACCTGCCGTGCGAACGAGAATGTCGCCCCGTTTGGGCTGAGGCACGAACTTCATCTTATAACTTAAGCCGTTGCAGCCTCCGCCGGCAATGGCGAGACGCAGATACTCTCCCTGCCCCTCTCGCGCCGCCAATGCCACCGCCTTCGCTCCCGCTGACAAAGTCAAACACACCAAGTTCTCATTTCCCTCGCGCACGCCTTCCGGAAGGCCGGTGGAAACGGGGGAAGAATGAGCGGTGGCTGATAACATCTACCGCAATCAAAGGCGCTGCCAGCCTGACCGCAACTGTTTCAGTCAAGCGGCGGGGCAAAGACTCGCAGCCCCATCCGCCAGGCGTGGCATTCGACCCCTGCCCATAGCCCACCTCATCAGGGCAGCCGCAACGAATCAGCCAGGGGCACGCGCCGCGATGAGTCGCAAGGCAACCGTAACGGCATTCGTAAAACTCGTTGACCGCGCCACGCCTTTGCCGGCGATCCCAAACGCCGTGCCGTGATCGGGACTGGTGCGCACATGGGGAAGGCCGAGCGTCACGTTCACCGCTTCATCGAAGTCTATCACCTTCAAAGGCGCCAAACCCTGATCGTGGTAGAGCGCCACAATGACATCGAACTCACCGCGCAAGGCGCGGCCGAATACGGTGTCGCCCGGTTCGCAGCGCGACAGGCCGGGAAAGTCCCCGCGCATCTTTTGCAGCGCCGGATCAAGACGCTCAATCTCTTCGCGGCCCAGAATCCCACCCTCTCCGGCATGCGGGTTGAGCCCGCAGACTCCGATGCGGGGCGAGCTGATTCCTTCCGCCCGCGCCAATGCGTCGGCAGCAGCAATCGCGCGTCGCAGGCATTCCGGCGTCAGGAGGTCACTCACGTCGCGCAACGGCACATGCCACGTGGCGAGCGCGACACGCAATTTGCCGCCGCAGAAGGCCATAACCGGATCTCCCCCCCAACGCGCCGCGAAGAACTCGGTCTGTCCGGGATACGGGTATCCGATCCGCGCCAGCTCCGCTTTGCTTACGGGTCCAGTGACCACGCCGGTAAAATCGCCCCGAACGCACCCCGCCGCCGCCCTTTCCATCGCGGCCCACGCCACCAAAGCCCCGTCTGGGGTTGGTTTTCCCATCGTCGCGACATAGTCGTCCAATCCCACCGGCAGCTTTTCCGCCACGGTCTCCAGGGTTGCGAGCCATGACTGGGGTCCAATCACGACGGTCTCACGCGCGCGTTCAACGTGGCTCGCCAGCCAGGCAGCGATCACCTCGGGGCCCACGCCGGCCGGATCGCCGCAAGTAAGCGCCAGTTTACCCGCCATCGTTCTCTCCTCCCGGTGTCCGCCGCGCGCGGGCAAAACTACGCTTCCCACCGGCGAAAAACTCCAAAAAGCGCCGGGCTTCCGGAGTTTCAAAAGCCTGCGCAGCGAGTCGCTGGGCCGCCACGTCGCGGATATTGCCCGCCGTAAAATAAACATCCTGAAAGGCGGCTTTCAGCTCCGCAATCGCCGCGCGACTGAATCCGCGGCGTCTCAGCCCCACCACGTTGAATCCGATGACGTCATCGCGTTCGGCAACCATCGTGAAATGCGGCACGTCACGCGTGATCGAAGCGTGGCCCGCAACCATGACACTGTCGCCGATGCGGCAAAATTGATGAACGGCGGAACCGCCTCCCAAAAAACTGTGGTCCCCTACCGCGACGTTACCCGCCAGCAATGCCGCGTTGGCGAACACCACGTGATTGCCGACCTCGCAGTCGTGCGCCACATGACTGGCCGCCATGAGAAAACAGTTTTCACCCACGGTGGTGAGTTGGTTGGCGTAAGCCGAGCGGTTGATGGTCACGTGCTCGCGAATTACCGTCCCGGCGCCGATGCGCACCCCGGATGGCGTAGTCCGGTCGAACTTCAAATACTGGGGATCCCCCCCGACCACCGCGAATGGATGCACGATGACTCCGTCGCCCAGCACGCAATGTTTGGTGACGACAGCATGCGCCATGAGCTCGCATGCTGCGCCCAGTTGCGCACCGGGTTCAACGATGGCAGTGGGATGGATGAGGGTGGGCATTTTTCAAATTCAATTCAGCGCGGGAGTGAAAGCGGTGCGGTGCGCGGGCGCCTAGGCGCGCACCCGCCGCGGTGCGCGATCCGGCAGCAAGTCGAGCTGCGTGTCTTTCAGGAGATCGTAGTTTTTGAGGATGCGCATGACCTGCAAGGTGTCGCTCTTGCTGTAATTCTGGTTGATTTCGATCTTCTCGAGCAAATCCAACAACATCGCGCGAAAAGAAATGATCGCATCAACCCCGCGCGTTTTGAGCAACTCCACGCTTTGCGACCGAAAAGGCTCCGCGGTGGGCAGGCTCGGCAACACCAGTATCTTGGTCGGCGCCTCCGAAAGATCGTCGGGCGAGGCCGGTGGAAACAGGCGGGAGACTTCCTTCAGTACATTCTCTTCGAGGAAGCGGAAAATTTCCGGGCTGCTCTTTAAGATTGCCGGCGTGAATACTCCCGTGTGCCAGCCCTTCACCGCGACCACGGCCTTGTGCACGTAGGACAATTCATTCGAGAAAAGAAAAAAATCCGGCCGGCGAGATCCCCTCTGCCAGGCGGGATTAAACACAATGAGGTCAATTTCCTCCTCCCCGATCTTGCGCCGCGCCTGCACCTGGTATTTGCGAGCCTGGCGGACGAGAAATCCGTTCTGCTCGAAATATTCCCTGACGATGCCTTCGTCGATGGCGGACATGGGAAAAAATTATCGCGAAAGCAGCCGGGGACGGAAGCGCGGATTTTTGGTTGGATTCACCGAGGGACGCCCGTTTCACCGCTCACCACGGTTTTAACCCCCGGGTCAGCGAGTTTCGTCGTCGGCGGCCTTCAGACGGCGCCCACCTCGCGGAAGCTCGCGCTCGCGAACTCGCCGGGAACTTGCTCCTGAGTGACGGCTGCTCCGATCGCTTTCAGCACCACAAACCGGAGATTGCCCGCACGAACCTTTTTGTCGCGGGCCATGGCGGCCTGCAATTCCTGATAATCCAGCGGCTCCCTCAACCGGGTGGGCAGCGCATGCGCGGCGACCACCCGCTCGACCCGGGCCACGTCGGATTCACTCAAGTATCCCAGTTTATGAGACAATCGCGAGGCGGCACACAGGCCGATCGCCACGGCCTCCCCATGCAAATACTGACCGTAACCCGCGGCGTTCTCAATCGCATGACCGAACGTGTGGCCCAGGTTGAGCAGCGCGCGACCACCTTGCGTTGCGGTCTCGCGTTCATCGGCCTCGACGATCCGCGCTTTGGCGGCGCAACACCGGCGCACGACAGATGCGACCGCGACCGGATCTGCCGTCGCGGCCGTCAGTGGCTTTTGTTCCAACTGCTGAAAAAGCTCCGCGTCGCCGAGCAGGCCATATTTGATCACCTCCGCCGCGCCGGCGGCGTACTCCCGCGCCGGTAGCGTGGCCAGCAACCCCGTTGAAATAAAAACCCCCCGCGGCTGGTGAAAGGCCCCGGCCAGATTTTTGCCCGCTGCTAGATTGATGCCCGTTTTTCCGCCCACGGAACTGTCAACCATCGCGAGCAGCGTCGTCGGCACTTGATAATAATCAATGCCACGCAGCCAAGTCGCCGCCGCGAATCCTCCCAGATCGCCGATCACCCCGCCACCGACGGCGAAAAGGGCGCCGCCGCGATCAATTTTCTTTTCCGCCAGAAAATCCAGCACCCGGCCAAGTCCGGCGAGCGATTTGGTGTTTTCGCCCGGGGCCACGACCAACAGCGGCAGGTCGCTGAACATGGCGCCTCCGGCTGCAGCTTGAGCCTGGGCAATATTGGCATCCGTCAGGACCGCCACTTTGCGCCCGCTCACCGTGAGTCGGGTAATCTCGTCCCTGACCTCCCCCACGAGGTCAGCGCCGAAACGGATCGGATACGTGCGTTCACCGAGCCTGACCGAAAGAGATTGCACCATTCCTCCGTTAAACGGGCGGGCTTCGCGCGCGTCGAGAAGTTCCCGTCTTCAGTGCGGCAAAGCAGTTTCCCGGCCGACGCGCCTTTTCACTCCTTGACGCTGTTTCATTGCTTTTCGATATGAGCTCCCCAGCGCAACTACACACGGCACGCTGCGGCCGGCGTGCCTGTCGCATTGGCCTTTTCCACGCATGACCATTCGCAAAATCATTTTCTGGGCGCATCTCGTGGCCGGAGTCGTCGCCGGCCTTGTCATTGGAATCATGTGCCTCACGGGGGCCGCGCTCGCCTTTGAAAAGGAATTGACCGCTTGGTCGGAACGCGATGCGCGCCAGATCGATCCGCCGCCCGCCGGCACGGCCCGCATCCCACTCGAAGAACTGCAAGCGCGGGTCCGCGCGGCGTACCCGGCAGCGCGGCCGACCACGATCGTCGTCCAAAACGATCCAAGCGCAGCCGTCGCGTTCACCGCCGGCCGCACGGTCGGTTTCTACGTGAATCCCTACACCGGCGAGGTACGCCAACCGCGGTCGAACGCCACCGCCGTGTTGATGCAAAGTCTCATCGACTGGCATCGTTACCTCAGCTTGAGCGGGGAGGTGAGCCGGCCACGCGGCAAGCTGATCAACGGCATTTGCAACGTCGCCTTTTGCGTGCTCGCCGTCACCGGGCTCTATCTCTGGATGCCGCGATCCTGGTCATGGCGCAGCGTGCGCGGCATCGCTCTGTTCAATTGGAAATTCAAAGGGCAGGCCCGCGACTTTAACTGGCACAATGTCGTCGGCCTTTGGACGGCCCCCCTCCTGATTGTCCTGACGGTTACCGCGATGCCGATTTCGTTTCGTTGGGCGGCCAATGCCATCTTCACCCTCACCGGGACCGAACCTCCGGGAGCGGCCCCGATGGCGCCGATAGCTATTCCGGGGCAACCCGGCGTGCCTCTTTTTAGTCGGGAAGCGTTGTTGGCCATCGCTCAAAAAGAGCTCCCGGAATGGACCACATTAACGCTGCGCCTGGATTCAGCCGAAGCCGCGTCCGGCAAGGTCCAAGCCGTGACATTCACTGCTCGCCTGGCAAATTCGTGGCCGCGCACGGCGACGACCACCCTTTCGCTGAATCCTTTTTCCGGGGAAGTCCTGCGCCGTTCCGGATACGCCGAACAAAACGCCGCCCTGCAAGTCCGCGCGTGGACGCGTTTCCTGCACACGGGCGAGGCGCTCGGGTGGGCGGGACAGATCTTCGCTGGCATCGCGTGTGCGGGCGGATGTGTCCTCGTGTGGACGGGTCTCGCGCTGGCTTGGCGGCGCTTTTGGGGACGCAAGCTGGACGCCCCGGTGCCCGCCACTCCCAAGTAAGCAGCCACCATGCACTCTGCGACAGGCGCATCTTGTCCCCCGTGACTTGTTGAGCTAAGGTCCGGTATGCCTGCAAAACTGAGCGGTATTCGTTTTGTCCGACTGGCCAGCCTCGCCTGCGCGTTGAGCGGCGCCGGCTGCCAGCAGTCGCTGGACCAGCCGCGCTTCCCAACTGAAGGGAAATCCACCGTCCCTTCGGCCGTCGCTGCTTCGGAAGCTCGAACCTACGTTTTCGGATGGGGCGATCTGTCCGCCAGTCTCGCCAAGCCCCGCGGCGGAACGACGCAGGGAACGGGAGTTACGCTCGCGCCAACCCGGCCCCTGCCATTGCCGGAAATTGCCACCGCTCCCACGGCCTTTGCGCGCGACCGGGCGGCGATTCTGGCTCTCGCCGGCGACTATCGTGTAAGCTTTCATTTTATGGAGGCGCTCGGCTTCGCCGCGGATTATCGCCCCACTCGTCCGTATCATTCTTGGGCAACGGAACAGGTTCGCGTGCTGGAAGACCGCGGCACGTTTATCAGCCTGCAACATACGTTGGTGATGGTTTTCGCGCAGCCGGATGGGTCCGCTTCCGCCCCGATGCTGACCAAGCATTGGCGGCAGGACTGGACTTTCGAGGACACGGCCCTGCACACCTTTCGCGGTCATGAAACCTGGGCGCGCCGGCGGGCGAGCGCCGCCGAAGCAAAAGGCGCGTGGACGCAGGGGGTGTTTCAAGTCGACGACTCGCCGCGCTACGAAGCGTTGGGGCGTTGGGAACACCAGGGAAATCTTTCGGTTTGGACGAGTGAACGCGCCTGGCGTCCCCTGCCGCGGCGGGAATTCTCCGTGCGCAAGGACTACAACGTGATGGAGGGAGTGCATCGGATTGTGCTCACCCCCACCGGATGGTTGCACGAGCAGCAAAATTGGAAACGCGTGGCGGGAGAAACGTCGGCCGGATCGGATCGAGGCAGCGCATCTCCAATTTATGTGGCGGAAGAACTCGGGCTTGACCGCTATGAGCGCATCACGGCTCCGAGTTTGGCGGCGGCGGACGAGTACTGGCGCAAAACCGGCGATTACTGGGCGCTCGTGCGCCAGGTATGGCGGGAGGAGTTCGCCCTTCGGGAACGTTTCACCCTGCGGCCGGCAGTGGACGGGAAGAGACTCTTCGAGCACCATTTTGCCTACGCGGAGAAGCTCGAAACTGGCGAACCCTTCGATGCGACGAATGCGGAGAAACATGTTCGCTCCACCCTGGAGGCGTTCCTCAGCCCGATTCCCTAAGTCGCACTTTTGGCGGTTGCTTAAATTTTGAGCCACCGGAAATCCCCACGCTGAACAGCGCCGTGAACGACAAAAAAATTACGGACGGCTTTCTTACGATCGTTAATTGCCGCCATCAAACGCATTTTTTCGTGGCCACAGAGGAAAGGGCTTTGAGAATGGCCGAGTGTTCTCGCCCCGATTCACCGCGCTCCTTGGTGTCTTTTTC
>JBEENF010000178.1:0-7595 GCA_041192325.1 Verrucomicrobiota bacterium | reverse complement strand
AATCCCTACTGGTCGAAAACCACCTTCCCGGCCACCTTGTTCCGCCGCCCTTGTCCTGCGCATTTTCATGCGTTCGCGCCTCTTGTTTGCGCAGATTCCGTTAAACCTACCATTACCATGAATCGGATCCTGTCGTCTGTTGTCCGAGGCCGATTGCTCGCCCTCGTTGCCTTCGTGCTGCCCCTGACGCTTCTTGGACAGACCGGAAACGCCGGTTCGGTCACCGGTCAGGTCAGCAACGCCGCCACCAAAAGCTATCTGGAAGGAGCGGTTGTCAGCCTGAGCGGTACGAATCAGACTTCGATCACCGACCGTCAGGGGCGCTATCAATTCAATAATGTACCGGCCGGAGCGGTGACGCTGACGGCCAGTTTTTCCGGATTGGACCCCAAACAGGTCGCCGTCGTGGTGGCCGCCGGCCAGCGCGCGGTGGCGGATGTGGAACTCACGGCCGAAATCTATAAACTGGAAAAGTTTACGGTGGCGGGAGAGCGCGAAGGCACCGCCAAGGCGGAGACGCTCCAGCGGATCGCGCCCAACGTGAAAGCCGTCGTCTCTTCCGACACCTTCGGCAATGTGGCGGACGGTAATGTGGGCGACATGCTGCAGCACATTGCCGGGATGACCGCGGAGTACAACGGCCCGGACGTGCGCTCCGTCAGCGTGCGAGGAGTGGGTTCCTCCTTGAATTCGGTGACGATGGATGGCCAACAGCTGGCCACGTCGCAGTCGGCCGGGTCCGGACGGCAATTCGAGATGGAGCAGGTTTCGCTGGGCAACATCGAAACAATCGAAATTACCAAGGCGCCGACGCCCGACATGGATGGAGCCTCGATTGGCGGCAGCGTGAATTTGATCACGAAAAGCGCGTTCGACCGCGCGGGCGGGCGGGTCTTCACGTATGGCGTGGGGTTTACCACGCAACCCGGCTACATGGGACCCGCGGCCAAGTGGAAGCAGCCGGTCAACGGCTACGGTCCTTCGGCCAATTTCATGTATCAAGATGTCATCGGGGAGAAGCGAAACATCGGCATCACTCTGACCGGCACCTTCCATAGCGCCCCGGTGGGCGGTGGTCTGATCACGCGGGCCTTGGAGCGCAAAACGGAACCAGGCCCGGTCTATAACTGGTCAGCCCAACGTTTGATGGTCAACGGCGCCACACGGTCGCGCATGGCGTCGGGCGTCAAGCTCGACTACCGTTGGAGCGATGTGACGACGATAACGTTGAATACGTCGGCGAATTTCTTTCATGAGAACAACGACAACCTGACGACCACCCTCGCGACCATCGGCGTGCCCACGGCGGCGGTGCCGAATACGCTCGCGACCGTGGATGCCGCCGGCAATCGCACGGGCGGCGGGTTTATCAATCCGAACTACGCCAATGGCATCACCCGCGTGTATGCCGGCGGTCCATTGATCGCCAATGGCGGCAACTCCATGCTCATGTCCACGAACGACAAATCGGGCCGGACTTACCTGCTCTCCCCGAGCGTGCGGCACAAGTGGGACGATATGCTGATCACGTACAGTGCCAGTTGGTCGAACTCGGCAACCTACTACGACATTTCCCACAAGAACTCGAAACACCAATCGCACCCGAAGGGGGATATCACGTACACCCTGCCGAACATCGGGTTCACGCTGGATTATTCGAAGGACAGTATCTGGCCGGCGGTCACTCAGACTGAGGGTCCGGACATGTACGACCTGAAAAACTATGGCCAGTTGCTCCTGTCGCAAACCGATCGTCGCGGTTTCGACACCATCCTGAGCGGGAAATTCGACCTTAAAAGGGATCTCCGGCTTACGTTGCCCACGTACATTAAAACCGGGTTCACCGTCCAGAATCAAAGCCGCAAGCTCTGGCAAAACCCCCGCCGCTATAACTACACCGGGCCGGACGGAATCTTGGGCACAGCGGACGACAATGAGGGTTTGGCGCAGTTCGCTTACCCGGAGCACCGGGTGACGACCGATGAGGATAAATGGTTTCGCGGCACCAATGGCAAACTGCCGCCCTGGATGAACGCTTACGGCGTCGCCCGCCATCAGGCGCTTTACCCCGAAATGTGGAAGGAGGACATTGCGTTCACGTCCGGAAAGCTGACGACTGATCTTAAGATCAAGGAGCGGGTGCTCGCGGCTTATGTCATGGGCAATGTCAAGTTAGGCCCGGTGTCGGCGTTGGCCGGCGTTCGGGTGGAAGACACCAAGGACAGAGGCGAAGGCCCGCTCAGTCGGATTACGCCGGCCGAGGCGGCCCGGCGGGCGGCCTGGGTTGGACCCGTTACGGATGTGGAGCAGCGGCGGCGGCTTTTGGAGCAATTTGGCGGCCGCGCGACCAATGAAGGCCAGTATCGATTTTACCTGCCGGGGATCCATCTGAAATATGAGCCCCTCCCCGGCTTGGTGTCGCGCTTGAGCTGGTCCACCGGCGTCGGTCGTCCCCCCTTCGGTAACATCATTCCCAATACGAATGTGAACGACACGGCGCAGACGATCAGCGTCAGCAATCCCCTGCTAAAGCCCCAGTATGCCAGAAACTGGGATGTGACCGCGGAATACTATTTCAACCCGCAGGGCATGATCTCGATCGGGGTGTTCCAGAAAAATATCGCGGACTACATCTCCACCGATAACAGCCAGTTTGTCGCGGCCGGGCAGGACAATGGATTCGACGGCCAGTATGTCGGCTATCGTATCACCACTCAGGCCAACAGTGGCTACGCGGTCATCAAAGGTCTCGAAGCCAGCTACCAGCAGCAGTTGGTGTTTCTGCCGGGCTGGGCCAAAGGTCTCGGGGTGTACGCGAACATTACCAAGCTGAAGACGCGCGGCGAGAATCCGAGCTTCACCTCTGGCCCGGTTTCAAGCGCGGGCGGAACCATCGCCGGTTTCCTCGACACCACCGGCAATTTGGGGCTCGGCTATCGCGGGTATGGGTTCGACCTGCGACTCCAGGCGGTTTACCGCGGCGAGTATCTCACGACGAATTCGACCAACGCGGCTTTGGTCACCTATCAGGTGGCCAAGACGACATGGGGCTGGAAATCGCGGTACAATTTCTCGCGCAATCTCGGGGTGTTTTTCGACGTGGATAACGTGACTTCGGTGCCGCTGGATGAACGTTATGCCGCCTATGCTGATCGCGTCACCAATTGGAGAACATTTCACGCGAAAATTGTGGCCGGCATGACCGGGCGGTTCTAAGCGCAAGACGCAGTCTACCACGATCAAGACCCGGCGCGACGCCGGGTCTTTTCATTTGTTCCCCTGGAGCGGACGCGCTGGCGGTCGAAACGATTACCCCCCGGACCTCGTGTGATATCGGCCGATCGCCACGGCGGCGTAGCTGCCGATCGCGTCGCCGAGTTGCGCCGGAAGGATCGCGCAATCGCGCGCGCTTTCGGGCAACGCCTCGCGGGAAATCACGGCGCGCATCGCGGGAGCGATGAACTGCGCACATCGCGCATAAATGCTCCCGATCACGATGCGCTCGGGATTCAGCACGTCGATAAGGAGCGCCAGCGCTTCCCCCAGACGTTCGCCCACCTCACGCCAGATCGCGAGGGCAAGCGGATCGGCGTTGTCTGCCGCAGCGCCCACTTCTCGCGCCGTGATTTTTCCCGCTGGAATCAGTTTTAATGCACTCGCGCCAGCGAACTCGCCGACTCGTCGGTTCGCCAGCTGGGCGATGCCGCCGCCCGAGCAAAAGCCCTCGAAGGAGCCATGCTTGCCAAATCCGATGGGGCCATCGGCTGCGAGACGAAGGTGGCCCACTTCGCCGGCATTGGCCGAAACGCCCTCGTAAAGCCGGCCATCGAGAATCAAGCCCGCGCCCATGCCTGTGCCCATCGTGAGGAAAATCATGCTGCGGCAGCCGCGGCCCGCGCCGAATTGCCATTCGGCCAGCGCGCACGCGTTGGCGTCGTTCATCAAATGAGCCCGCCCCCCGAAGCGCCGGGTGAGTTCGGCGCAGATCGGTATTCGGTCCCAACCCGGCAGATTGGGCGGCGAGAGAATCAGGCCCTGTCTGCCATCCAGCGGCCCGCCGCAGGAGACGCCGAACACCGGCTCGTGCCCGGGCGCGAGGCGCGCAATTTCCGCAAATATCCGCGCCAGCGTTTCCGGCGCCGAGGTGGTGGAGAATCGCGCCACCTCCTCCACGTCATCGCCCGCCCGGGGTACGCTGATCGCGCATTTAGTGCCGCCAATATCGACCCCGATAATGTTCATCCGGTCCCCACGTCGCCTTGAAACACCGGCCGCGCCCCCGCACGTCCCAGCCGGCCATCGAGCTGCAGCCACGCGTGCGCCCGGGCGATCGCTGCGATCAGGTCAACTGTGCTCACTGGTTTACTCAGGTAATCATGCATGCCCGCGGCGAGGCAGGCGCGTTGAACTTGTTTCTGCGCGTTGGCGCTCAGTGCGAGGATGTACGGAGCGTCGTCAAAGGATGTGACCGCGCGAAGGCGACGGGTGGCTTCCAATCCGTCCATTTCCGGCATCTGAATATCCATCAAAATCAGGTCCCAAGGTTGACGCGCGAGACTTTGCAGGGCTTCCCGTCCGTTAGTGGCGGCTTCAGCGTGGTAGCCCAACCGGTTGAGCATGGTCAGAACGACTTTACGATTCACCGGATTGTCTTCCGCGACGAGGATTCGCAGGGGGTGCCGGCGGGCAAAATCGCGGTCGAAGGGTGAAGCCGGCCCGGGCCCATGGGTGGTGGTCGGGGCGCTTGGGTGCAACGCCGCCGATACCCGGGCGAATATTTCCCGCGGCTTGAGCGGCTTCGACAGATAGGCGGCCGCCGTGGCATCGGGCGGGAGGGCGGGGTTCGTGCCCGCCGCGAGGAGAATTACCGGCGGCAGCTGGAATCGCCCGCGATCGGAGAGGGCTGCGAGCATCGGAAGGCCGTTCATTGCCGGCAGGGCTGAATCCAAAAGGATGATATCGAAACGTTCGCGGCGTTCGAGGAGCGCCAGGGCGGCCGGTCCATCTTCCGCGCAACTCACCGACATGCCCCAACTGGCGAGCTGGCGCTCAAGGAGACGGCGTCCCACGGGGTTATCATACACTACGAGTGCACGATGGGACTGGAGCGATAGCGGAGCGCCGGAAGCGCAAGCAGTTCGAAGGGTGAAGCTGAAGCGGGATCCGCGGCCCATTTCGCTTTCCGCGCTGATTTTGCCGCCCATGAGTTCCACCAGCCGCGAGCTGATGGCGAGCCCCAGGCCGGTACCGCCGTAGCGGCGCGTCGTGGATGTGTCCACTTGCGAGAACCTCTTGAACAGCCGGTCCATGCGATCGGCGGGAATCCCGATGCCGCTGTCTTCGATGAGGAACGAAAGACAGGAGCTGCTTTCCGACTCATCCGCCGAGACCGATACGGTGACGCCTCCCCGCTCCGTGAATTTCACCGCATTTCCCACCAGGTTGACGAGCACCTGCCGGAGCAGGGTGCTGTCGCCGATTATTTTCGTGGGCACGCCCGGCGCGAAAAACGCCCCCAGTTCCACCCCGCGTCCGCGGCAATCGCTGGCGAAGAGATCTAATACTTGTTCCACGCATTCGCAGACATCGAAGGGCCGGGATTCAATCTCGAGCCGTCCGTTTTCAATTTTAGAGAGATCGAGGATTTTGTTGATCACCACCAGCAGCGCGGTTCCGCTCTCGAGGATCGTTTCCGCGAACTCGCGTTGCTCCGGCGGCAGCGGTCGGTCGATGAGCAGGCTGCTCATGCCGATGATGGCGTTCATCGGTGTCCGAATCTCGTGACTCATGTTGGCCAGAAACTCGCTCTTCGCCCGATCTGCCGCTTCCGCGGCAATTTTGGCGCGGCGCAACTCCTCCTCATCGCGTCGCCGCTGGGTGACATCACGCAGCATGAGAATGCTCGCCTGGATGCGCGCAGGATTGCCGACGCGCAGCAGGGTCAGCTCGTAGAAGTTTTCCCGAATGCGGACATCCGTCTTGTTCGCGCCCCCGTGGCGGAGGTGTTCGATCACCTCGGCCCATGGGGCGAGAACTTTTTCGGCGGGTTTGCCCAGCGCGTCTTCGGGCGTGGCGCCCAGTAGGGCCGCCGCAGCGCGGTTCAAATCAACCACCTGGTTGGAAGCGTCGAGCACCACGAGACATTCGTCGAGGTTCTCGATCAGCATCGCCCGGGCGACCGGCGCCAAGTTGAAAAACCGGCCCCGCAACAATGCGAATGCGATGAGCCCGTTGGCGATGGGCATCGACAATACCCCGTAGTTCAAGCCGCCCGGCATAAGCCGGAGCACGTACAGCGAGTGCATCACCAGCGGAAGGAGGCAGGCCACTATTGAATCGCCCGCGCTTTGCGCTCCCAAGGAGTGTCCAGGCGGGTGCGCCATAGCACCGTCATTTCCGTCCCGAGGAACGCGATGCTATAGCCGAGCAGCACGAGGACCCACGGCCCGAAGGAGAAGATCAGCACAGATACTGAACCATTGGCCTGAACCCGGAAATCAGAGTGAAACAGTGGCTGGAAAGGGATGCCGGCGGGCAGCCAGGCAAAAATTGCCGTCAATAGGGGGGCGACAAGGGCGACAGCCAGCCGTCGTCCATGCAGGCATTTTTGCCCCGACGCGAACCGGTACATCATTTCAAACCACACCAAGGGGAGGAATGGAATAATCAGGAAACGGCTTCGCAGCAGCCCGACCTTGGTGGCGAGATCAGTGGAACCCAGATCGCTCGCGTAGATCAGGGCCCACGTTGCGGCCAGCAGCAGCGCCAGCGAAAAGGGATTTGTTGCCGCGACCCGGATCCGCGACCGAATGAACACGACCAAGCCCAGGTTAAAGCAAGCGGTCAAAAGCAGACCGGCTATATGCCAGGAAAAATTCATGTGGGCCTTGCCGCCGATTCGGACACAGCGCCGTTGGGGTTCAATTCAGATCGTGAACAGGAACTTCTCGGAAGACCCGGTAAGATGCCTGACGCGGAATAATGGGACCGTGCATTCCCTTCCCGCGAAGACCGGTCGGTCCCGGCACTTCGGGAAATTTGATTGAGGGCCGGAAAGGGCGGTGCAGCGTGTTTCGGAGACTGCCCGTTCCAACCACCCCCAGCCCCGTCACCGTGTCCCCCCGAAACTCCTCCACCATGTCCATAACCCGACGTACTTTTCTCAAAAAATCTTCCGTGGCGACTGCGGTGGTGGGATTCCCTGCGATCCTGCGCGCAGCCAATCCCAACAGCAAAGTGCAGGTCGCAGCCGTGGGCGTAAACGGGATGGGATATAGCGACCTCCATAGTATTTCCACCCACCCGGCGGTGAAATATGTTGGCTTCTGCGACGTTGACACCCAGCGCTTCGACAAGGCCGATGCGGCGCATCCCGGCGTCCCGCATTTTCAAGATTTTCGCATCATGCTGGACCGACTCGGCAATTCCGTCGACGCGGTTAATGTCGCGATCCCCGACCACATGCATGCGCTCGTGGCGATCGAGGCGATGAAGCGGGGCAAGCATGTATATTGCCAGAAACCGCTCGCGCACACCGTTTGGGAATCGAGGCAGATGCGCCTTTGGGCGGAAAAAAAAGGCGTGGTAACGCAGAT
>JBEENF010000177.1:0-7678 GCA_041192325.1 Verrucomicrobiota bacterium | reverse complement strand
GCTGCGTTTCAAGCTGTTGTTCGAGCGTTTCCTGAATCCCGAGCGCGTTTCCCCGCCGGACTTCGACATCGACTTCTGCATGCGCCGTCGCGGCGAGGTGATCGATTATGTACGCCAGAAGTACGGCAACGACTGCGTCGCGAACATCATCACCTACGGCACGCTCGGCGCCAAGATGGTCATCCGCGATATCTCACGCGTGCACAATCTGCCCTACGGCGACGCCGACCGGCTGGCGAAGATGATTCCGGACGAGCTCAACATCACGCTCGAGGACGCCGTCGCGAAGTCGGCCGAGCTGCGCGACGAGGTAAACAAAAATCCCGTTGCCAAAAAGATCTTCGACCAGGCCCGCGTGCTCGAAGGCATGGTGCGCAACACCGGCAAGCACGCCGCCGGCATCATCATCACGGACCGGCCCCTGGATGAATTCGTTCCGCTGACGCTGCAGGAAGGCGATGTCACCGTGCAGTTCGACATGAACGCGGTGGGCAAGCTGGGCCTCCTGAAGATGGATTTTCTCGGGCTTAAGACGCTCACCGTGATCGCCGACGCCGTGGACAATATCCGCCGCACCGCGGATGCGAAGTTCGACATCGAGACCATCCCCATCGACGACGCAAAGACGTTTGCGCTGCTGAACTCCGGCCGCACCACGGGCGTGTTCCAACTCGAATCCGGCGGCATGCAGAACCTCTGCCGGCAGATCAACCTCTCCACCATTGACGAGATCGTCGCGCTGATCGCGCTTTATCGTCCCGGTCCGATGGACTGGATCCCGGATTACGTTCGCGGAAAAAAGGACCCAAGCACGGTGACTTTCCCGCACAAACTGTTGGAGGAGGTGTGCCGCGAAACCTACGGCATCATGGTGTACCAGGAGCAGGTGATGGAAGCGGCGAAGGTGATCGCCGGCTATACGTTGGGCGGCGCTGACATGCTCCGCCGCGCCATGGGCAAAAAGGACGCCGACGCGATGGCGAAGGAGCGCACGAAATTTGTCGCCGGGGCGAAGACGGTGAATGGCATCGACGAGAAGACCGCGAATTCGATTTTCGACATCCTGAACAAATTTGCGGGCTACGGTTTCAACAAATCCCATTCCGCCGCGTATGCGGTCCTCAGTTACCAGACCGGTTTTCTAAAGGCGAACTACCCGGTGCAGTTCATGGCGGCGATGCTCAGCTCGGAACTCGGCAACTCGGAAAAAGTCTCTCATTTCGTCGCCGAAGCGGAGGCAATGGGCCTGGTCGTCCTGGGCCCCGACGTCAACGAGTCGCGCGAGATGTTTACGCCGGTGGGGGCGAAGATTCGTTTCGGCCTCGGCGGCGTGAAGGGCGTCGGCGAACTCGCCGCGCAAAAAATTATCGAGGAGCGGGAAAAAAACGGACCCTTCACGGATTTCGGCGATTTGGTACAGCGGGTGGACGGCCGCGCGATCAACAAGCGGGTGCTGGAGCACCTGGTTAAAACCGGCGCCTTTGATTTCAGCGGAGCCTCCCGGAAGCAACTCTTCGAAGGCATCGACGCCGCGCTCTCCGGCGCCGCGGCGCAAGCCCGCGACCGCGCGGCCGGCCAGCATAGTTTCCTCGACATGCTCGCCGAGGAGGCCGTCGAAACGAAACCCGGCGCCGCCCCAGCGATCCATGGTTCCCGTGGACCGGTGATGTTCACCAGCCATGGGGACGATTTTCCCGCGGCGGAGCGACTGGCCTACGAGAAGGAACTGCTGGGCTTCTACGTGTCCGGGCACCCGATGAACAATTACATCGGGCTGGCGGACGCGCTCGACACCTTCCCCGTGAGCGAGCTGCTCCTGCAAGGCGACCGCACTGAATTCCGGCTGTGCGGCATCGCGAGCAATCTCGTTAAGAAGCTTTCCAAGCGGGACAACCGGCCTTGGGTCGCTTTCACGCTGGCGACCAAGTCCGCCTCATTGCCCCTAAACATGTTTGCCGACGCGTTTGAGGCCCATGGCGCCGCGCTCGCCGAGAACGCGCTCGTACTCGTCCAAGGCAACATCATCGTCAACCAGGAGGGTCCGCGGATCAATGTGAAGGAATGCTACGCGCTGGACGGGGCGGTCTGCTCGAACGTGAAAAAAGTACGCTGGCTCCTCGAACCCACGAGCCCGCAGTTGCCCGCGTTTCTGCACCTGCTCCGGGAAACGCTCAACAAACAGGTCGGCGATACGCGGGTGGAATTTGCCTTTGTCTTCGAGAATCGCGTCGCCTCCGTTGCGGAGGCCAGCCACGCGCTTTCCTGGAAACTCAACGCCGCCACGTTTCAACAGCTGCGCAGCCATGCCGCGGTTGCAGGCGTGCAGATCGAGACGCGCCACCTCGAGTTGAAGGAAGACCGCCGCTGGAAGAAGCGAACCTAGCCGGCCCGAGCGGGACGCGACGCCAGCGAGTGATGGCGCAGACACCGGATCATGCGATCGAGGGTACGGCGGAGGATGCTGTCGGCGCGGGATTGCAGGGCGGGACTGCGCCGTGGGGTTGCAGGCGTAGTTTCCCCAAGTGCCGCAGGTGACGACGTGAGGAGTCTTGGTTGGCCGTGGCCCTGAAGCTCAACCGCGGATCAATGGGTCGGCCACCTCCTCCTCCCAAAAAAAAACAGCGATTCCTCACGTGCTCACCGGTGGAAATGCCTTCCAGTGCAGGCAGAAGAATCTTGTTCCTTTGCGTCCGTTCGCGATTGGATCGTCCATGCGCCCGCCGCTTTCAATTCTGTGCGCCAGCGTGCTGTTTGCGACACTCCTCCCCGCCCCCATGTCCGCCGTCCAAGAAAACCCCGTGGCCGAAAACTGGCTCAGCAAAGCGCCGCCCGCGCCGGCTTTCACCATTCCCGCCACGCGAGGGGAGTGGGAGGCGCAGCGAAAGGAAATCCGTGCGACGCTATGGAAGCTGCTCGGCGCGCTGCCGGCGCGTCCGGCAAAGCCCCGCACGACCGTCTTGTCGCGCCAGGACAAGGGAGACTACTGGCTGGAGAAGTTCACGTTCGACAACGGCGCCGGCGACACGGTGCCCGGCTATTGTTTTATCCCGAAGTCCGCCACCGCTGAAAAGAAAGCGCCCGCGATCCTCTACTGTCACTGGCACGGCGGGCAGTATGACATCGGGAAAGACGAGATGCTCGGCGTAAACAAATCGATTCCCCGCGCGCCGGGCGAGACGCTGGCGAAGCTTGGCCACGTCGTTCTCGGCATTGATGCCTACTGCTTCGGCGAGCGCAACGGCAAGGGCCCCGACGGCCCGCAGCAGACGGGCTCGGCTGGCGAGATGAGTGCGGCGAAATTCAACCTCTGGGTGGGTCGCACGCTTTGGGGCATGATCGTGCGTGACGATCTCATGGCGCTCGATTGCCTCGCATCGCGCCCGGAAGTCGATGCGTCGCGCATCGGGGTCACCGGGATCAGCATGGGCAGCACCCGCGCGTGGTGGGTGATGGCCATGGACGACCGGCCGGCCGCCGCCGTGGCCGTAGCCTGCATGACCCGCTACCAAGACCTCATCCAGGCCGGCGGGTTGAAGCAGCACGGCATTTACTACTTCGTACCCGGCTTGCTGAACCACTTCGACACCGAAGCCATCATCGCCCTCGCCGCCCCGCGCCCCCTGCTTTTCATGACCGGCGATCTGGATGCAGGCTCACCCGTCGCCGGCGTCAAGAAGCTCGGCGAACTCGTCGGCCCCGTGTACGCCCGGTACGGCGACGCCCCGAAAGGGAGGTTCGAAAACACCATCTATCCCGGCCTCGGACACGTGTACACGCCTGAAATGTGGGAAAAGATGGAGGCTTGGTTCGGAAAATACCTGAAGTAACTGCCGCACGCTCCGTCGCCTGACGCCCCCGCTGCACTCGCCCCGGCCGAGACCACTCGCTTGAACCGTCAATCCCGCACCAGGGCGGTTGAAGGTCCGGGAGGCTTTCCACGCAACCGACGCCACCTCGGCGGGCTGAAATGGCGAAGCCGGAGCCTGGATTGCGCTGATCAGGCTCCACCTCGGCCGGCCGGCTCGATGGATCCGCTGCTTTCCGGGTTTGTGCTTCGGTCGCTGGCGTGTTTTATGGTGAAAACCAATGCCCGACCAGGCCACGCTCAACCACGCCGCGCAGGTGCTAGCCACGATCTCTGCGGATCAACGGGCAGACACCGCGCTGCGCTTCTATTTCGAACGTCATCGCTACCTTCAGCCTCCGGCGAAACGCGAGATCAGCCATGCCGTTTTCGTCTATTTTCGCTGGCTGTCGTGGCTGGACGGCAAAGCGTCGCCTCAGAAACGCGTCGAAGAAGCGGTAAAAATGCACGAGCGCTTCACGGCGGACCCCAAATCCATCAAGAGCGAGGCCCTGGCGGTGCGCGCAGTCCCGGCCTGGATCGCAGGTGAGATGGACCTGCCAGCCGATTTTCTCCGCCAAATTCAGCGCGATCCCCCGCTATGGTTGCGCGCGCGCCCGGCAACGGCGGCCAAGCTCGCCGCCACGCTGCGCGAATGCGAACACGCGGACCGCGCCCCAGACGCCCTCCGCTACACCGGACGGACCGATCTCTTTCGAACGCCTTCCTTTGCCGAGGGCGAATTCGAGATCCAAGACCTCGCCTCGCAACTCGTCGGTCACGCGGCGGCGCCCAAGCCGGGCGAGACGTGGTGGGACATATGCGCCGGCGAAGGCGGGAAAACCCTTCACTTGGCTGATCTCATGGCCAATAAGGGGGTCGTCTGGGCGACCGATCGCAATGCGCGCCGCCTGGAGACACTGAAGCGCCGCGCTTCGCGAGCCAAACTGTTCAACTACCGGACCGCGCTCTGGGACGGCGGCCCGAAGCTGCCGACGAAGATCAAATTCGACGGTATTTTGGTCGACGCGCCCTGCAGCGGGGTTGGCACCTGGCAGCGGAATCCCCATGCGCGATGGACCACCACGCCGGACGACGTGCGTGAGCTCGCCGCCACCCAACTCGCTCTCTTGAACAACGTCGCGGGGTCGCTGAAACCGGGCGGCCGGTTGATCTACTCCGTTTGCACCTTAACCCGGAGCGAAACTTCCGCCGTGGCGGATGCATTTGGCGCCGCCCACCCGGAACTGGAGCCTGATCCGGTGTTTGATGGGGGGCCTCAGGTCACCCTGTGGCCGCACGAAATCAATGCCAACGGGATGTTCATTGCCGGGTGGAAACGCAAAAAGTAGCCATCGGTTGCCCGCGGCCTCGGCCCAGGTCCAGCAAGAAGATCTCCGCCGAAACCGTTCGCGCCGATTTCAACGATCTCCTGGCGGTCGTCCACTACACCCGGGCGGCGCACCAACTTGGCTTGTGGAAATCCGAGCGAATCCTGATCGAGCGCTTCTTTCCTGATCGCGATGCGCCCTTGCTCGAAGCCGGTTGCGGCGCCGGCCGGGTGACCTTGGGCCTTTGGTCGCTCGGTTACCATAACTTGGTCGCCTTCGACTTCGCGCAGGAGCTGGTCGATCAGGCGCGCAGCCTGGCGATTGAGCGCGAGGCGACCTCCATCGATTTCGTCCACGCCGATGCCACCCATCTGAAACCCGCCAAAGTCTGGCCCGCGCGGAAGTTCGCCGGGGCACTGTTTATGTTTAACGGCTTGATGCAGATTCCCGGGCGGCAAAAACGTCGCTCGGCTTTGCGAGAACTGCATCGGGTATGCGCGCCCGGAGCTCCCTTGCTCTTCACCACGCATGACCGCGACTGGTCAGCGGCGGAGCGAGCCATGTGGCGATTAGAGACGCTCCGATGGACCCGCGGCACCCAAGATCCCCGGCTGGTGGAGTTCGGGGATCGCTATTTTGAAGACGAGGCCGGCCGCACTTTCATGCACCTTCCCGATCGCGCGGAGATCCTGTCCGATTTGGAAGAAACCGGATGGAGGCATACGTTTGACGCACTGCGAAAGCAAATTGCCAAGGAACCCGCCGCCGTGGTGGACTTCTCGGACGAATGCCGATTCTGGTGCGCGGCGCGGAAGTAGCGGGAAGGCGCGATCTCGTCGAATTACCCCACATTTGGCGTAAAAAGCTGCGTTTATTACGGAAAATCGGCTAAATTTCTTTGCCTCAACTATCGGCCAAAAGGTGATTTCGCCGCACTCCACCTCCGGAGAAACGCGATTTTTGGCCCATTTTTCCCCTAATTTCGACGGTTTTTGGGCATTCTGGGGTATTTTCCGCCCTTTTCAGCAAATCCGGACCGGGAAAGTAAAACGGTGGTTGCTAGGTGGGCGGCAATTCTTTTGAACGACCCGCCTCAAATACCTACTAACCACTCCAGCTCCAGTTTACAACTCAACGAAGGCGCCATTTGGACCTAAAACAGATTAAGCAGATCATCGACCTCATGAAGCGCTCGGAGCTCACTGAGTTCGCGGTCGAGGAAGAAGGCTTCAAGTTAAAGATCCGCCGCGGAATCAACGGCGTGCCTTTGGTGAGCACCAGCCGGGGTTCCAACTCGCCATTTCCGACGGCAGAGACGGCGGCCCCCCTGCCGACCAACGGGTCCGCGGCGACCGACCAAAGCCAAGCTCCCGCCAAAGAAGATGCGGGCATAACGTACGTGAAATCACCGATGGTCGGCACGTTCTACCGCGCCGCTTCACCTGAAAGTAAGCCTTTCATGGACGTTGGGGGCAAAATTGCGGAAAACACCGTGGTTTGCATCATCGAGGCGATGAAGATCATGAACGAGATCCAAGCGGAGACGAAAGGGACAATCCTCGAGGTGCTGGTGGAAAGTGGGCAACCGGTCGAATACGGCCAGCGGCTTTTTAAGGTGAAACAGGGCTGATTGCGCCCTCTCCAGCCGCCCCTACTTCAGGTTCGCTTCGGGCACCCGGACAGGGCGCCTGGAAGAACCAGTGTCGCCACCATCCAGCTTCTCCGATGATTCAAAAAATCCTCATCGCCAACCGCGGTGAAATTGCCCTTCGCATTGTTCGTGCCTGCCGTGAACTGGGAATCAAGACCCTGGCCGTCTACTCCGAAGCGGACGTCCAGTCCCTCCACGTACAACTGGCGGACGAGGCCATTTGCATTGGCGGGCCGAAGAGCAGCGATAGCTATCTGCGCGCCGACCGGATCATTAGCGCAGCCGAAATCGCCGACGTGGACGCCATTCACCCGGGCTACGGCTTCCTGTCCGAAAACGCCAAGTTCGCGGAGCAATGCGAGTCGTGCAACATCAAGTTCATCGGACCCAAGTCCAAGTCCATAAGCATGATGGGCGACAAGGCCATCGCCAAGGACACCGTCAGGAAAGCCGGGGTCCCCATTGTGCCCGGCTCCGATGGGCCCGTGCAATCCGAGTCCGAGGCGTTGAAGAACGCACGCAAGATTGGGTACCCCGTAATCATCAAGGCAGTCGCGGGCGGCGGCGGACGCGGAATGCGGATCGCCCATAACGACGTCTCATTCGCGAAGGAATATCACGTCGCTCGCGGAGAGGCGGAGAAGGCGTTTGGCAATGGGTCGGTTTACATTGAGCGCTACATCGAGCGCCCCCGGCACATCGAATTCCAAATCCTGGCCGACAGTCATGGCAAGACCCTCCACCTCGGCGAGCGCGACTGTTCCGTGCAAAGGCGCCATCAAAAGCTCATCGAAGAGTCGCCTTCTCCTTTCCTGACGGCCGATCTCCGCAAGAAGATGGGCAAAGCCGCCA
>JBEENF010000176.1:0-7680 GCA_041192325.1 Verrucomicrobiota bacterium | reverse complement strand
GTCTTGTCGGACCCGTCAGCGTTCTTGCGCACGTCGTGGAAGAGAAATTCGCCCAGCCCGTCAAACGTGACGCATTTCATGAAACGGGCCGGAATGATCCGATCCGTGTCGATGTCGTTGCCGGGAACGCAGACCGCGCGACCGGTGATGGAGGTGATTTTTGCGAGAGCCATGGAAGTATTTTTTTGCCGGACCGGGGTGGATCTGGATCGATTCGCCGCCAATCATGGCGGGAGGCGGATTGGTTAGTTGGAACTTACACTAAAAACTTCGCGGGCATCCGCGACCGAACCGGCGACCGCTGCCGCCGCAACCATAAGTGGGCTCATCAATAATGTTCGCCCGGTGGGGCTGCCTTGCCGGCCTTTGAAGTTGCGATTGGAAGAGCTCGCGCAGAGTTGATCACCGATCAGCTTGTCGGGATTCATCGCGAGACACATCGAGCAGCCCGCGGCGCGCCATTCGAAGCCGGCGTCGCGGAAAATCTGGTCGAGGCCGAGTTTTTCGCACTGTAGGGCAACGATCTGTGATCCGGGCACCGCGATGGCTTTAACCCCGGCAGCAACCTTCTTCCCTTTCACATATTTGGCGACTTCCTGGAAGTCGCTTAAACGCCCATTCGTGCACGAACCGAGGAACGCGACGTTGATTTTTGTCCCCTTGATCGGGGCGCCCGGCGTCAACTTCATGTAAGCAAGCGCCTCTTCGATCGAAGCTTTTTCGTCGATGGCCATTGCCTTCGCGGGATCCGGAATTCTCTCGTTGATGGAGATACCCTGCCCCGGATTGATGCCCCACGTCACCGTCGGCGCAATGTCGGCCGCATTGATGTTCACCACATCATCGTAATGACAGCCGGCGTCGCTCGCGAAGCTCTTCCACCGCAGGACCGCTGCGTCCCACGCCGCTCCACGAGGGGAATAGGGGCGACCCTTGAGATAGGCACAGGTGGTCTCGTCCGGATTCACATAACCGGCGCGAGCGCCGCCCTCGATGGACATGTTACAGACCGTCATCCGCTCTTCCATGGTGAAACGGTCGAATACCTCGCCGCCGTATTCGTAGGCGAATCCAGTGCCGCCGTTCACGCCCAGCGTGCGAATGATATGCAAGATCACGTCCTTCGCGTATACGCCGGGGCGGAGGTGGCCGGTTACGTTGATGCGGCGCACCTTCAACTTGCCCAACGCGATCGTCTGCGTCGCGAGCACGTCGCGAATTTGCGTGGTGCCGATGCCAAAAGCGACAGCTCCAAAAGCGCCGTGCGTGCTCGTGTGGGAATCGCCACACGCAATGGTGGTGCCCGGCTGCGTGATTCCCTGCTCGGGACCGACAATGTGAACGATGCCCTGCTTGCCGCTGGCACGGTCGAAGAACGTGATGTTGAACTCGGCGCAGCTCTTGCGCAGCTCGTCCATCATCGCCTGCGCCAGCGGATCGCGGTAAGGCTCCACCAACTGGTCCGTGGGTATGATGTGATCGACGGTGGCGAAAGTGCGATGGGGCATGGCCACCTTAAGGCCAAGATCGCGGAGCATTCCGAATGCCTGCGGACTGGTCACCTCGTGAATCAGGTGCGTGCCGATTAGGAGTTGGGTCTGGCCGCTGGCCAGATTACGGACGGCGTGGGCGTCCCAGACTTTTTCGAAAAGGGATTTGGGCATGGGATTTGAGCCCCCGTATCATAGCAGAATCTTGCCATGCCAAGGAAATACTTATTTGGGTCTCTGTGATGCCGCGCGAGTATCAGTTCCCTTTCGAGCTAAGACATCTGGTTTATTTTCGCGAAGTGGCACGGCAGCTCCATTTTCGCAAGGCTGCGGCCACACTTGCCATTGCGCAGCCGGCCTTGAGCCGTGCCATCGCCCAGCTCGAAAAGTCGCTAAAGACTGACCTCCTCAACCGCACCCGTCGCGGCGTCGGGGTGACCCCTGCCGGCCGCCTGCTGCTGGAGCGGGTCGAACCCCTGCTGCGGGGGCTCCACCGGCTACCCCAGGACGTTCGTGCCATAGCGGACGGGAATATCGGTCATCTCCGGGTCGCCTTTACCGGCCTCGCGATGGCGACGGTGCTTCCCAAGATACTGCGAGTGTTTCACCGGCAGCATCCCGGCGTCCGGCTTGAGCTAACCGAATCTCCTAGTTCAGCTCAACTCGTGGCGCTTGAGGCGGGGGACCTAGCCTGTGGTTTTTTCCATCCCGACATGCCGACACCTGGCCTGCGCACGCGCACGTTACTGAAGGAAAAGAACGGCGTGCTGCTGCCCACTGGGCACAAACTTGCAGGGCGGGCGCTAGTGCGCTTGCGGGAGTTGGAAACGACGCCCTTCGTAATTTTCCCCCGCGCGCACAATCCGGGTTTTTATGATCGGATTCTCGCGGCGTTCGCGGCGGCCGGCGTAACACCGCAGATTGCCGAGGAAGTTTGGCCGCGAGCTAATGCGGTGGGTCTGGTGCGCGCGGGCGTTGGCGCCACTTTTATGACGCCGTCCGAAGCGAAGCAGCTGCCCCCAGAGGTGGTGTTCCGTCCCTTGGCAGGTCCGGCCCCGGAAAGTCGTCTGGTTTTGGGATGGAGGCAGTCGCCCCCGCCAGATCCGGCCCTCGCGGCGTTCCTCGCCATCGTGGTTGGAGCGTAAACTGCCGTGACGCTGCGAGGCCCGCTTCTGCACTGTTTCCGACCTCGAGATAAGCGCCGGCTGTGACCTAGACTCGCCCAGCAGGAGCAGCGCGACGAGGCCGGCAAGAAACGAAAATTCACAGCCGCTCACTCCTACTCCCTTCAGCGTTCTTAACGGCGCGAAATCGGCATGATCAAGGGATCGGATCGCGCAGCGGGCTGCGCCAGCGCCAACAGAAAACCCCGCTCCCCTTGATCTCGGGGGGCGGGGTTTCTTTGGGCGACGGTTGGTCGCTGTTTTGTTCAGGGCGTCACGCCGCTCGGCGCGGCTGGTGGCGTCTTCTGCTTGAAAATAAGTTTGTCACCCTCGCGAGACACCAGGACGGGTTCACCGTCCTTGACATCGCCGCGCAGCAGCGACTCAGCCAAGGGATCCTCCAGATAGTGCTCGACGGCCCGGCGCAGCGGTCGCGCCCCGTACTTTTCGTCGTAGCCTTTCTCGATCAACAAATCCTTGGCTTCCTGCGAGAATTCCAAGGTGATTTTGCGTTCGGTAAGGCGTTTGGCAAAGTTTGCCGTTTCCAATTCCACGATCTTGACGAGGTCGTTCTTGTCCAGCGGTCGAAAGAAGATGATGTCGGAAATTCGGTTGAGAAACTCGGGTTTGAAGACCCGCTTCGCCTCTTCCAAAACTTTTTCGCGCATTTTCTCGGCGTCGTTGAAGCTCGAGGCGGCTGCGGAAAAACCCATCGAGGTCTGACGCTGCAGCAGGGCAGCCCCCACATTGGACGTCATGATGATGATTGTATTCCGGAAGTCTACGGTCCGCCCAAGGGAGTCCGTCAACCGTCCGTCTTCCAGTATCTGCAGGAGCAGTTGGATCACGTCAGGGTGGGCTTTCTCCACTTCATCGAACAGAACGACGGCGTAAGGCTTGCGACGCACCGCTTCCGTCAATTGGCCACCTTCCTCGTAGCCCACGTAGCCCGGAGGCGAACCCACCAAGCGGGACACGGCGAACTTTTCCATGTACTCGGACATGTCGATCTGGATGATCGCGTCCTGATTGCCGAACATCTGCGCGGCGAGTTGCTTCGCCAGCATGGTTTTGCCAACACCCGTCGGACCGACAAACATGAAGGAGCCAATGGGCCGGCGGGGGTCTTTCAAGTCGGCGCGCGAGCGACGAAGCGCCCGGGAGATGGCCACCGCGGCCAGATCCTGACCGATCACGGACTTCTGCAGTTCGTATTCGAGGGCGAGAAGTTTCTCGCTCTCTTTCTTTTCCATCCGGTTCAAGGGAATGCCAGTCCAGTCGGCGACGACCTGCATCATCAGATCCTCGTCGATCTTAATCCGCTTCTCGTCGCGCTGCTTCTTCCACTGCTCGGTGATTTGATCCTGTTTGGCGCGAAGCTGCTTCTCCTGGTCGCGAAATTTGGCGGCCTCTTCGAAATGCTGTTCACTGATGGCCTTTTCCTTTTGCGCGCAAACCGACTCGATCTCCTTGGTCAAATTCTCGACGTCGGGCGGACGGCTTAAAGCGCCGATGCGGGCACGGGAGCCCGCTTCGTCCATGACGTCGATGGCCTTGTCCGGCAGAAAGCGGCCGGTGATGTAGCGATCTGAAAGCTTGACGGCGGCTTCAAGCGACTTGTCCGAGAACGTCGCCTTGTGATGGTCTTCATACTTGCTGCGAATGCCACGCAGAATCAGAATCGTGTCCTCAACCGATGGCGCTTCCACCTTCACCGATTGGAAGCGGCGATCGAGCGCGGAGTCCTTTTCGATGTATTTGCGATACTCGTTGAGCGTCGTGGCTCCGACGCATTGCAGCTCACCGCGTGACAGGGCGGGTTTGAAGATATTTGATGCGTCCATCGCACCCTCGGCGGCGCCGGCGCCCACGATCGTGTGCAACTCGTCGATAAAGAGGATGATGTTCTTCGCCCGCTTGATTTCATCCATCACGGCTTTGATCCGTTCCTCGAACTGGCCGCGATACTTGGTGCCGGCAACCATCAGCGCGAGGTCCAGGGTGATCACTTTCTTTTCGAAAAGGATCTCAGGCACGTTGCCGCTGGCGATCTCCTGCGCGAGCCCTTCCACGATGGCGGTTTTACCGACCCCGGCCTCCCCGATAAGCACCGGGTTATTCTTGGTCCGCCGGCAAAGGATTTGGATAACGCGGCGAATCTCGTTCTTACGACCGACGACTGGATCCATCTCTCCCTTTCGAGCGAGTTCGGTAAGATCGCGGCCAAACGCCTTTAGCGCAGGGGTCTTTACCTCCTTCTTGTCTTCGGATTGACCGGCCGACCGCTGCGGATTGCCCGCAGTGGCTTCTTCCCCACCCTCGCCGCCCTGGCTCCCCGAGAACTGCGGGTCCAGCTCGCGGAGAATTTCGTTCCGCGTGCGCTCAATATCGATGTCAAGAGACTTCAGGACTCGCGCGGCAACTCCTTCCCCCTCGCGTAACAGCCCGAGCAGGATATGCTCGGTGCCCACATACGAATGGTTCAGGGTCTTTGCTTCCTTACCGGCGAGCGCGAGGACCTTTTTTACCCGTGGCGTATACGGGATGCTGTTCTGAGTCTTGGTTTCCTGGCCGGTGCCCACCTGCTTTTCGACGGCGGCGCGCACCGTTTCGAGGTCCAAACCCATTTTCTGCAGGACACTCACGGCCACACCCTGACCCAGTTTAATCAGGCCCAGCAAAATATGCTCGGTCCCCACATAGTTGTGGTGAAAGCGGTCGGCTTCCTTGCGTGCCAGCGCCAGCACCTGCTGCGCGCGGGGCGTGAAATTATTCATCGGTTCCTGGGACATGTGAATAGAAAGGGGGCTGAATTAGTTCTTTTCGGTTGGATTGAAACTGAAGTCCGGCCGGCTGAAATTCGCAAATTCCGACCTCAATCGCGCGGCTCGCAAGACATCGCGACGACCCGGCTCAAACTCGCCTTTTTGGACGTGCTGCAGGTGGCCGGGCTGTGCTTCAATGAAAAGCCGGTCAATGATGGAACGTTGCGCATCTGGAAAGGCGCCGAGATCGATGCCCAGCCGAATCAAGGAAAGAAGGTTCATCGCTTCGCTCGAGCTGAGCAAATGGCTGTTTTGGAGAATGCCGTAAGCGCGGCCCACTTTGTCGAGCAACTTGCCAGCGTCGGCTTCCAATAATTTTTCCCGCGCGTTGAGCTCATGCTCAATGATCGACTGCAGGACACTCGTGAGGCGCTTGATGATTTCCTCTTCGGACTCACCCAACGTGGTCTGATTTGAAATCTGGAAAATACTGCCGCTGGCGTCCGACCCTTCACCAAACAGTCCGCGGACGACCATCCCGAGCTGGTTCACGGCGCGCACCACCTTCTCCATCTGATTCGAAATCACCAGAGCGGGGAGATGCATCATGGCGGAACCGCGCAAACCGGTACCCAAATTTGTGGGACATGCGGTCAAGTAGCCGAAGGTGGGTGAGAACGCAAAATCGAGGCGCTCCTCCAATGCGGTGTCGAATTCGTTGATGGCGTTCCACGCCTTCTTGAGATTAAATCCGGCGCGCAGCACTTGAATGCGGAGGTGGTCCTCCTCGTTCATCATCACGGAAAATGCCTGGTCCTTACTGATCACGACACCCGCGCCGCTTTTTGCTCCGCTTAACTCACGGCTAATCAGATGCCTTTCAACCAGGATCTGCTTTTCCAGCTCGCTGAGCTCCCCCACGCTGAGGTTAAAACACCGCTTCATCTGCGTGGTGGCGGTCACCGCCGCGCGGCAAACCTCAAGGACCTGCTCGCGCTGCGGCCCCTTCGCCCAGCCAGGAAAAGCATGGCCCGCCAAATTCCGGGCGAGTCGCACGCGAGTCATCAACACGATCGCAGACTTGCTGCTCGCCGAGTCCGTCAACTCGGATTGGGCTTCAATCAGCGAAGCGATGGTCATGGCGTCAGCGCGTCGACTTCGCGTCGAAAGCTTGTTTGACTTGGGCGATTTCATCACGGGTGCGGGCGGCGTCTTCGTAACGCTCGGATTTAATGGCGTCGGTGAGGTCGAGTTCGAGTTTGGTCAGGCGATCATACAGGGATTTGCGCTCCAAGGCACGATGGGGAATTTTCCCGTTATGAGCGGTGCCGTTGTGCATGTTCTCCAGCATCGGCTCAACCAGGCTGCGAAAGGTTTCATAACACACGGGACACCCAAAGCGGCCCTGCTTTTTGAAATCATTCTGTGCAAACCCGCAATGTTCGCATCGCACCCCGTTTGACGAGCTTTCCGGGTTCAGGGAGGCTTTCAAAAGCAAATCGGCCAGGGAAAATCCGCTGGGGTCCGTTACCCCTTTGGCTTGGGCGCACGCCTCGCATAGGTCCACTTTGTGGACCTTGTTGTTGACGATCTGAGTCAAATGCACCGTCGCCGGTTTTGTGCAGAGATCGCATTTCAGCGGATTAGCCATGGATGAAAGGTGTAGGACGGGGAGAGTCTGCACGAAACATGCCACACACCACCGTGCTGGCAAGAGCGAGTCGAACCAAACGCGGACTCGTTTTGGCTCAAGGCGGTGCGGCAGGGGAGCCAACCTGGCCCCATCGGCCAAGCCGGAACGGGACCAGCCTGAGTCGGGTGCGAAAAGGACCCGCTAAATGCGCGTGCCTTCCACCAGGACTCGTTCGCGGAAAGAGCTCAAGACCCGTTGGGTAATGGGACCCGGTCGGGCGTCGCCAATTGGCCGCCCATCAAGTTTGACCACCGGGATCACCTCCGCTCCCGAACCGGTGAGGAAACATTCGTCGGCGCACCAAATATCGTAACGGGTCATGTCTGCCTCACGCACCGGCACGTTCAGAGCCTTGCCGATATCAAAGATCGTAGAACGTGTGATTCCTTTCAACGCCCCTTGGGAGGCAGCGGGAGTGATAATTTCGCCCTTGTGCACGATGAAGACATTGTCCGCCGTGCATTCTGCCACGTAACCCTGGTCATTCAGCATAATGGCCTCCAAAGCCCCGAACTGCCGCGCCTCGATTTTGCCGAGGATGTTGTTCATGTAATTCAACGACTTGATTG
>JBEENF010000175.1:0-7707 GCA_041192325.1 Verrucomicrobiota bacterium | reverse complement strand
GGCCGGGGTTTCATCATAGCCGCCAAAGGCGTTGGGCAGGCCCGCATTCGGATAACAGCTCACGTAACACTCCGCGATCTGTGCGAGCTCTTCGACATAGGGACGCATGGCCTGGCCGCCGAGCGCGCAATTGATGCCCACGGAAAAGGGCTTGGCGTGCGCCACACTCGTGTAGAAAGCGCCAATGGTCTGGCCCGACAGCGTACGGCCGGAGGCATCGGTGATGGTGACGCTGATCATCACGGGGACGCGCGCCGCTTCGCCCCGGCGATCGAAGACGCTCTCGATCGCGAAGAGCGCCGCCTTGGAATTAAGCGTGTCGAAAATGGTTTCCACCAGCAGGGCATCCACGCCGCCGTCGAGCAGCGCTTCGATCTGCTCCGTGTAGGCGGCAACGACCTGGTCCCACGTTACCGCGCGAAAATCCGGCCGGTTGACATCGGGCGACATCGAAAGCGTCCGATTCAGCGGCCCGATGGCGCCCGCAACAAAGCAGCGTCGGCCGGGGGTGAGGGCTTCCGCCTGCTGGGCGGCGCCGCGGGCACAAGCGACCGCCGCCAGGTTGATGTCGCGCACGGCGGATTCGAGGTGGTAATCCGCCTGCGCGATCGAGGTCGAACTGAAGGTGTTCGTCTCCACGATGTCCGCGCCCGCGGCAAAGTAGTCGGCGTGAATCTTTGCAATCACGTCCGGTCGGGTGAGCGCCAGCAGGTCGTTGTTGCCCTGCAGGTCGTGAGGATGGGCCGAAAATCGTTTTCCCCGGAAATCCGCCTCGCTCAAGTTGTAGGTCTGAATCATCGAGCCCATGGCTCCGTCGAGCACGACAAGGCGGGAGGCAAACAGCGCGCGAAAGGCTTCATGAGCCACAACGGGATTCATCGGCGAAAAGGGTAGAAGGGGCGGTTGGGTTGGCAAGTCACATATCGACGCATATGCATTTGTTGATGCGTAGTGACAGCGATTGGGCTTGCTGGTTCGGCAGCGTGCCGTTGGCCTGCGCCGTCGGTTGTTCTTTTGAAACTTTCGATCAGCAGGGAAGGCCGTGAAAACCGGCCACAGTTGCGCTGCGGTAACGCATCACAGACCCGTACCACGCCGGCTTTAAACCGGCGCGGGCAAAGCCAGTCGGAGCACCGCTCCGGCGAAGGCGCGGGCGAGGTCAAGTGGCGGGAATAGGGAAGTCGATTCGCCGGGGGGCTTGGCAGGTTGCTCGATGACGAGCAGTCGCGAGGCCTCTCATCGGGCAGACTTTCCGCCGGTCATCATATGCGGAGTCCGAACATCTGCTCCGGAAGTCTCACGCGTTGGCGTCCTGTCCTACGGCAGGACGAGTCTTACGTTTAAACTTCATCGCAATAATGAAGCGTGGGAGTAGCGCCTCCGCCTTCGCCGGCGAGGGTACTGCTCTTGTCGCCAAGGCAGATACCCATGCATCCTCTTTTTTCACCCGCCGGCCCGGTCCGGCGGTTACTGTTGGTCGCGACCGCGGCGGCGGCCTGCGCGTCGGGCGGCGCCCAGACTCCCCCGACGCAACTGTCGCCTTTTGTCACCACGTCGACGCGGACGCCGGCCCCGCCGCAAACGATCGGGAGCGCGGTCGACGTCATTTCCGCGGCCGAGCTTTCGCGCCGCCAGATGAATTCGCTGGCCCAGGCGCTGGGCGCCGTGGCGGGGGCGCCACGCGTGGCGAGCGGCGCCCCGGGGGGGGTGGCCTCGCTGTTTCTGCGCGGCTCCAATTCCAACCAGACGCTCTTCCTGGTGGATGGACTGCGACTCAACGATCCGAACACGGACTACCAGGTCTTTCTGGGCGGAGCGTGCGTGAGCGCGTGCGACAGCCTCGAAGTCGCCCACGGGCCGCAGAGCACCCTGTACGGCGGTGAAGCCATTGGCGGCGTGGTCTCGCTGCGCGCGCAGCGGGGGGAAGGCGCGACGACCGGCCGCGTCGCCGTGGAAGCGGGCAGCTTTGGTACGGTGCAAGGCGCGGTTTCGGCCCAAGGGGGACGAGGCGCCAGCGGGTTTAACTTTTCGGCGCAAGGCGGCCACACGGAGAATGACCGGGCGAACAATGGCTTCGACAGCGCCAACGTGACGCTGCGGCTCGATCACCGGGTGAACGACCGCACGACGGTGGGGGCGACGCTCCGCGGGTTTCGCGGGGTGTATGGCGATCCTAGTGATCGCTACACCAACGATCCCGACAACGTCACGCGCGAGAACAACCTGCTTGTGACCAGTTTTATCGACTCGCGGCTGGCGGAGCACTGGACGGCGCACGTCCTCGTCGGCGGCCAGGACCGGCGATTCGTCGCCGAGAGTCCACGCGCCGGGTCACCCACGGCGATTACGTTGGTCAAGAATCGCCGGGCGGTGCTCGACGCCCAGACGACTTATGCGGGAACGGAACGGCACCGGCTGACGGGCGGCGTCACCGCGGAGGCCAATCACACGCGCAACACCGGTTTCGGCGACATCAATAAAAAGCAGCATCTGCTCGCTTTGTTTGCGCAGGATGAATTTTCCCCGGCGGAAAATGTTTTTCTCACCGCCGGACTGCGCAACGATGACTTCGACACCTTTGGCCGGGCCACCACCGGACGCGGCACGGCGGCATGGTTGGTGGCAAGCCGTTCCGTCAAGCTGCGCGCGAGTTACGGGACGGCCTTTCGGTCGCCCAGCTTTCTCGATCTCTACGGCAAGAGCGCGTTCTACAGCGGCAATCCTGCGCTCCGTCCCGAACGCGCCCGCGGGTGGGATGCGGGGATGGATTACTATTTGGCCGGCCAGAGGGGCGTGCTGAGTGCCACGTGGTTCAACACGGCCTTCTCCGAGTTGATCGCCAGCACGCCTAACTTTCGGAGTGTGGAAAATATTCAGCGGGCGCGCACGCGGGGACTGGAGCTCTCGGCCCGCGCCCGCTTGGGCGCCACGACGACGCTGCAGGCGGTCTACGCGTATCTCGAGGCGGACAATTTGTCGTCCGGGGCCCGCTTGCTGCGTCGTCCCCGGCACACGCTTTCGGGTGACGCCTGGCACGACTTCGGCCGGGGTTTTGGCGCCGGCGCCGGGGTGGCGTTTGCGGCCGCGCGGCGGGATGTTCATGCGCGGACTTTCGGCGTAATCGAGGGCGAGGACTACACGGTGGCGCGGATCTACGCGGCGTGGCAGGCCACGCCCCGGTTTGCGTTCAAGGCCCGGCTGGAGAATCTGCTTAACGAACGCTACGAAGAGGTGAATGGCTACCCGGCGCTCGGCTTCGGCGCGTTCGCCGGTGTCGAGTGGAAATTCTGAGCGCACCCCGGCGGGCGGCCGGAAGCTGCGTCAGGCTTTCGCCGCCCCCTGGCGATGTGCGGCGCGGCTCAGCCAGACCCAGGCGGCAAAGCCCAGAACGGGAAAGACGGCTACCATCACCAGGACTGCATTGTAGTTGCCGGTGACATCGACCATCCGGCCGATGAGCGGGGCGAAGATGAAATTGCACACGGAGAACGTGGCGTTCATCAGGCCGGACATCGCGCCGGTCTGCTTTTCCGTGACGGACTCAATGCCGTAGGCCGCCAGCACGGCATAGCCGCCGCTGAAAAGGAAACGCGAAACATTGATCAGCCACAGCGCCTGGTCGAGATTAGGGGCGGCGGCCGCCAAAGCGATGACGGCGGCGCCGACCAGCCCGCAGCCAATCACCAGCGTGCGCGCGCGCAGAAATGACCAGCCCGACCGGAAAAGCAGCAGCGTGGCAAAACCGCCCGTCAGCATCCCGACATCGGCCGCGAGAAAGGGCTGCCACAAAATTCGCGTGACCTGAGCTTGGGAGAGTTGCCACGTCTGGTTAAAATACAGCGAGAGAAAGGAATTGGTGAAGACGGTGGGGGGGACGGCGCTGAGAATCGCGATCAGGGTCGCCCAGACGCCGAAGGAGCGCCACGAAATCGGATCCGGCGCCCGGTCATTCGCCGCGGCAAGCGCAACGCGTTCCTTGCCCAGCGGCACCTTGGCGCGAAATGCCAGGGCGATCCAGAACGGAAGCCACATCAGGGAAAGCCCGCCCGTCGCCATGAACGCGCCCTGCCAGCCGTACGCCTCCGCGACCAATCCGGCGAAGATGGGCGCGAGCAACGATCCGGCTGCCCACCCGGCGCCAATCATCGATGCGCCCGTGTCCCGCAGTTTCGGCGTCATGAGTCGGCGGATACCCTTGAGCAGCGACGCGTTGCCGGGGCCCTCGCCGATCGCGAGCATCATCCGCCAGAAACAAAGGCTCCAGAAGTCATGCGCAAAGGCATGGCCCGCCGCCGCCAGGGACCATACGATCGTGCTGATCAGCAGTCCCTTGCGGACGCCGACTTTGTCGATCCACATCCCGCCCAAAATGCTGCTGGCGATATAAACGGCGGCGAAGGCCGAATTGATCCAGCCCCAGTCGGTGGAACTCAGATGAAACTCGGCTTTGATCGTCGGTCCCAGCGCGGCGAGAGCCTGGCGGTCCACGTAATTGAGTACGCCCGCCAAAACCAGCAGTGCGACCAGGGACCACGACAGCGCGGTCATGACGGTCGAGGTCGGGGCTTCGGCGGGAGCAGCGGGGGTAGTCACAAGGGGTGGGGTAAGGCTGGGGGAGTGGGAAGGGAGAACGGCCAGGCCGGTCTCCTGCCGCAGGAAACTTCCGGCGCCGAATCCAGAGGCAAGGCCGTTTCTCGCGCCGGGGCGGGCGCGCGCGTGACCCCGCTCACGGCGCGGGGGCGGGTTTCTTCACGCCGAATTTTGCCCGGATCAAAGGGGCGAGGTATCGGGCGGTTTCGTCTCCGATGACGTGATACCCCGCGAGGTTCGGGTGGCGGTCAGCATACCAATTCGGCAAATCGCCAAAGTGCGCGTCGAGGCGGTTGTCGAGGACGACGACTTGGGGCTCCTTGCCGGCCATCACAAACGGCTTCACGAACTCGTGATATTTTTCGGGAATCTGCGCGAGCGGGAAGCGGCGGTAATTGAGCATGTTCGGACCCCGGGACTGCTCCTGCGCGTAGCGCGGATAGAGATCGAAACACATGAGATTCTCCACCGTGGCGACCTGGCGCACGAGGTCGTTCATCCGCCGGGCCTTGGGCGCATCCGCGGCGAGATCCGCATTCAGCGGGATGGCCGTCGTGGGAATGATCGTGGCGTTGGGATGGTCTTGGCGCACGCGGGCAATCAACGCGCGAAAGTCCTGCGGATAGTTCGTGTCGAAGTTTTCGCGTTTGTTGAGATCGTTCGGGCCGTAACGAATCAAAACGTAATCCACCCCCGGCAGTTTCGCGGCGACTTTGTCGTAGCGACCCGTGTCCAGCAGCCGGTGGATAAACTCACCGCTCAACCCGAGGTTGATCACGTGGCACGGCGGCAGGTCACCCTCGGCGGCGAGCAGTTGTTCAATGACGGTTTCGAGATGCGGTCCCTGCGGCGAGATCTTGCGCGGGATGCTGCCTTCAGTGGTGCTGTCGCCGAGGAGCACGATCTGCAGTTTCCCTTCGTGGACGGCGCGTGAACTCACGGGCAGCGCAACGAGCAGGAGCAGGCTGCAAACAAAGTGGGGTAGGAGCGGGCGGGGAATCATGTCGCGGACGATAGGGCCCGTGGTGGCCTCAGGCACGAAGATTTTGCGCGTGACCCCGGCCGGTGTTCCTCGGGATGGGGCGCGCAAAAGCTGGTCAGGCCGGGCGGGAGTGTTAGGAGATTTGAACGATGAAACGGCTTTTCCCCGGTCTTCTGCTCACGTGTTTTTTCTCTGTGAACGTGCTGGCCCAATTGCCGCTGGTAAAGCTGCTCACCACTGGTGGTACCATCGCCAGCCGGTATGATCCGGAGAAAAAAGGTTTCGTGCCGGCGCTGTCCGGTGATGACCTGCTCGCCGTCATTCCCGACATCAAGAACGTGGCGCGGGTCGACTTGGAAAGCGTGGTCACCATTGGGAGCTCGGACATGACCCCCGAGATTTGGCTCAAGCTGGCGCAACGCGTGAACGCGGCCCTGGCGGATCCGGCCGTGACTGGGGTGGTCATCACGCACGGGACCGACACGCTGGAGGAGACCGCGTATTTCTTGGATCTAACCGTCACCAGCAGCAAACCGGTTGTCCTCGTGTGCGCGCAGCGGGCGGCTTCGATGAAGGACACCGATGGGCCGCGCAATTTGACGAATGCGATTCGGGTGGCGATTTCACCCGAGGCCGTCGGGAAGGGCGCGATGATTGTGATGAACAATGAGATCAATGCCGCGCGCGAAGTGACCAAGACCAGCACGCATGATGTGGGCACGTTCCAAAGCCTGGAGTTCGGCAAACTCGGCTACGCGGACGAAGACCAGATTCGATTTTATCGGGCTCCCCTGCGGCGTCAGACGATTCCGCTCCCCGCGGAAGCCCGCCTGGGTCGCGTGGAAATTGTGCTGCATTACGCCGGCGCGCTGATTCGGGGGCTGCTGGACCAGGGCGGCCTTGACGGGCTGGTGATCGCCGGCGCCGGACTGGGCCATGTGAGTGGCGCGATGTACGACGTGATCGAGCAGGTGCGGGCAAAAAATATTCCCGTGGTGATCAGCACCCGCGTTTACCGGGGCCGCACGATGCCGCTGTACGCGACGAAGGGCAGCGGCGTCTCGCTGGTCAACTTGGGCTGTGTCTTGGCGGACAATCTTTCGCCGCAAAAAGCGCGGGTGCTCCTGCTGGTCGCAATGACCCGCACGAAGGACCCGACTGAACTGGCGAAGTATTTCGGCCATTGACCAACGGAGGGTCAGCGCCCGCCCGGGCCCGCGGGTCGCGGGCAAATCACGCTGGGGCTACTTTCTTTCGCCCCGAATTTCGAGATTTCGAAACTGACCGAGATCGTCGAATGAGCCCACGCCGATCCCGCCGTGGACGAGGGTTCTATCGCGCGCGGTGAGGGCCGGTTTGGTGAGATCATCGAAGTAGACTTCGATCGTTCCAGTGGTGGCGTCGTGCACGACTTTCAGCCGATGCCACTGGCCCGGTTGCCAGGCGCAGCCCGCAGTGCGCGTGGTCGTGATGGCCCGACGGTCGGCGTGGTCGACGAGATGAATCTGATGATGCACGCCGTCGGCCTTCTCGCCGAGGTGGGCGTAATAGAACCGCGTCTCATCCTCCCGCGCGAAGGCGATGCAGAGGTCGTTGTTGCCGGCATCGAATTTCGTCAGCCGCGCCTCCACCGTGAGCGTAAAGGACTGCCAGTCCACCGTGCTGAACCACGCGAGATTGAAGGGGCTGCGGACCTTGGGCTTGAAGTCCTGCGCGCGACGCAGCGTCAACACGGTGACGCCGTCCTCCGTGGTCCAGGTCCACGCGCCAGGATCCGCCCAGGTCCAGGCGCGCGGCGTTTCAAAGGGCCGGAGGACCTCGGCCGCGCCGAGGGTCAACGTGGCGAAGCAGAAAACGACGAGGAGTTTTACGATGCTGGAATGTTTGGCTGAGGTGACGGTGCTCAAGGGGTGTTGCCGCCGGAGTTCGGGGCGGGGCGCGCGGGCTTGAGCAGGATCCGCGCTTCCGCGGCCTTTTCCACTGCCGCGCGGGAGTAGAGCAGCGGAAAATACTTGTCGTTCGCCCAGTCGACAAAAAGGTCGCGGTAATGGGGACTGCGTGGATCCGCGGATTGTCCCGGCGAGTTGGTGGCGAAGGTATTGTCCCAGTTGCCGACATCGGTCACGAAGCGCGCT
>JBEENF010000174.1:0-7790 GCA_041192325.1 Verrucomicrobiota bacterium | reverse complement strand
ATTTTTTCGCCCCATTCCGCATCGGGTTTCGCCGCGTTCGCCGCGACTGGCAGCGTCAGCGTAACCTCGGCGTTGCCGGGAATGCAGACGTCTTCGCACATCAGCCAGTCGGCGCGCGCATGGAGTGTCACCGTCGATCCCGCGGCGAGCCCCGCGGGCGGGTTCAGGGTGACCGGCAGAAAAATTTCCCCTTCGAACCCGTTGCCCACGATCTCACCGGTACGGTCTTTAATAACATGCGGCGCTGGCCACTGGATTGGGCCGGCCGTCCAGCCCTCCGGAAGTTTCCACGCCAGCGCGGTCGGCAGGCCCGTGCCGGGATTGACCCAATACGTGTGCCAGCGGGGATTGTGCACGAGCCGCAGCGCAACCGTCAGGGGTTGGCCCGGCTGCGCCGTGGCATCAGCCGCGACCAACGACGCTTTGACCTGCGACGGCCGGGGCACGGCCGCTGCGACACGCGCGTTAAACCCCGCGTTTAAAACGACGAACGAGAAAAGGGTCAGCAGGCAGCGAACAGGGGACATGGGGCGAAGTTGGTGGCTTTGGGTGCGAGGCGCAAACGCCCGGTTTGTTCCGGGCGAACCGGTGCAGCACTCTCGTCGCCACCCTTGGGAGGAACGACGTGAAAAGCGTAACATCCCCGTTACCGGCCGGCGGGCCGCGGCGCGGCGCTGCTTTCCGGCGTGGCCCGCGCATGGTGAAGGGAAGGGTCCGCGTGGTTTTTCGCGCCGAGCCGCGGGCAAAATCGGCGGCGGGTGCTTGCTTCGGTCGAGAGAGTTTCAAAAGCTTACGACGCATGATAATCCGGACCCTCGGGCGCGTCGCGCTTCGCGCCGAAGCCGCGGCAACGCCTCCGCGGAGATCCGGCGCGGGGGTCTGCGGAAACGTTTTTGCGCTGCTCGCGGTGCTCGCCCTCGCGGCATGCAGTTCACCCCCGCCGGCCGCTGAGTCCGCGCCCCCGTCGAACTCCCGCGCCACCGGCGCCACGCCGCCAGCCTCGGCGCGGGCGCGGGATGCGTTTGTCGTACTCTCGGGCGGCGGCACCCCGCTCTCGAACCAATATTCGCAATACGTGCAGGCGCGCGCGATGGCGACCTTTCTGGCGGAACGCTACCCGGCGGAGGCGACGTGGATCTTTTTCGGCGTGGGTAATCGCACCGACGAACCGGTGCAACTCGCCGACGTGCATCGCCAAATCGAGCGCGACGGCCATTTCGTGGACACCTGGCTGCCCGGTGCGCTGCCCCGCAACCGACCGGCCACCCGCGCCAGTTTCCTGAAAGCATTGCGCGAAGAGATTCTGCCGACGGTGCGCGACGGCGGCGTCTTGTATCTCTTTGTGGGTGACCATGGCGAGCTGACGCGGGGAGAGTCGGGCGAAAGCGCGATCACCCTGTGGCAATTGAAACCGAACCGGCGCCAGGCCGGCGCCTGGATCACCGACGAGACGGATATTCTGCGCGTCAGCGAATTGCGGGAAACCCTGGCGCAGGGACTCGGTCGCGGTCGCGTCGTCTTCTGCATGACCCAGTGTCATTCGGGCGGGTTTCATCACCTCGCCGTGCCGCGGGAAATGACGCCGCCACCGGCTTGGTTCACCCTGATTCCAGACTGGGCGAAACGGCGCCAGGGCTCGCCCGCGATCGCGGTCGCCGGTTTCACCGCGACGGATGAAGCCTCGCCGGCCGCGGGTTGTGACCCCGCGCCGGATCCGGAACTCTGGGCCGGATACGAGCGCTTTGGCCCGGAAGCGCTGACGGGGCTCGATTTGCTGCGGGATCGTGCGCCGTTGCCGCCGCGACTGTCCTTTGCCGAAGCCCACGAGGCGGCCGTCCTGGTGGATCACACCATCGACAAACCGCGCTCCACCGCGGAGCAGTATCTGGAAGGCTGGGCGACCCTAATCGAAACGCGCCTGGCACGGGCACTGGGCGTCACCGACAAAACCCGCCAGGCAATCGCGGCCTACCAGCGCGCCGTCGGCGCCGGCATCCAACCGACGCAAAATGCCGACCTGCTCGCCCGGCAGGATCAATTTCGCCGCTTCACCGAACGGATGGTGGAGCAGAGCATGGATACGCGGGACCTGCTACTGAGGGGATCGCGGGAGCAGCTCGAAGGCGCGATGAAAGGCGCCGGAACACGCCAGGCCGAGGGACGCCCGGGCGGCGGCCGGCGGGGGGCTGCAACGGAAGCGCGGCGGCTGTGGACGGAGACGCTGCGGCCAGCGTGGAAAGCCGCGCTGGCTCGCGCCCAGCCCTCAGATCCCCTGCCCTCGGGTTACGCCCTCGAGTTCGAAAACCACCTGCTCCAGCTCGAGGAGGGCGGGCGGGATTTCATGGTGCGTCGGTCCGCGGACGAAGCATTGCTCAACGAAATCTACTGGAAATCCGGCTACTCGCATCCTGCCTCCATGAACCGGGCGAAAGCGGAAGCCGTTGCGCGCTGGGGCGCGGATCGCCGGCTGCAAATTCTGACGTGGGCCGAGGCCTCGCCGGACGCCGCGTTGCGCAACGCCGCCGGAAAAATTGCGATCGCCGCCGGACTGACCGAGGCGGAAACCCACGCCACCGACGGATCGCCCCCAAAAATGACGCGGCGGACCGCGGCCGCGCGCGCTCTCTTTTACCGGCGGGTGCTGGCCGCCTGGGAATTTCTGCTGACGATGGACGATCCGGCCGCGCTCGAGACTTTGCGCGCGTTGCTCGCGCTCGAACGCACCCCGCTGCCCCCGCCGCGCGTAACTGGAGGCGTATAACATTTTCCGGCACGCAGTTGCGGATGTGCCAACAGAGTTGACACCCGTTTACGGCGGGCGACGTTACTGCACTTTTTCATGCCCCTATCACGCTTGCGCCACCTCACCGCCCTCCTCTGCGCCGTTACCCCGCTCTTCGCCCAAAATGGCGATGTGGCCGGCGAAACCCAGGCTCCGCCGCCCGCGCACTGGGTCATTCCGCCCGCTCCGGTGCTCTCGCCGGAAGAGGAAGCCAAGACCTTCAAACTGGCCCCGGGATTCCACGTCGAGCTCGTGGCGGCGGAGCCCCTCGTGCGCGATCCCATTGCGATGCAATTCGCGCCGGACGGCCGGTTGTGGGTCGTCGAAATGCCCGGCTACATGCGCGACATCAACGCCACCGGCGACAAGGATCCGATCGGCCGCATCGTGGTGCTTTCCGACACCGATGGCGACGGCCGCTTCGATCAACGCGCGGTGTTTCTCGACCGCCTCGTGCTCGCGCGCGCCATTTCCCTTATCGACGGCGGGCTGTTGTTTGCCGAGCCGCCGCGGCTGTGGTTTGCACGCGACACCGACGGCGACGGCGTGGCGGATGCCAAAGTGGAGGTGAGCGCCAACTACGGCGGCACGGGCAATGTCGAACATCTGCCGAACGGCCTGATGTGGGGCATGGATAACTGGATTTACAGCGCCAACCACACCGAACGCTGGCGCTACGACGGCGGCGGTAAATTCACCAGTGAGAGCACGATTTCCCGCGGGCAGTGGGGCATCACGCAGGACGACGCAGGCCGCGTGTATTACAACAGCAACAGCGATCCGCTGCGCGCCGACCTGATCCCGACGCCTTATTTCAAGCGGAATCCCAACCTCACCGTCCGGCTCGGCGCCAACACGCAACTGGCGCCGGCCAGCCTGCCCGTGTGGCCGGGGCGCATCACGCCCGGCGTAAACCGCGGATACAAAATCCTGCGGCCGGATGGCACCCTGCCGTCGGTGACGGCGGCCTGCTCGCCCGTGATTTACCGCGGCGGCTTGTTCCCCGCGGAGTTTCACGGCAACGCGTTCATCTGCGAAGCCTCGGTCAACCTGGTGAAACGCATCGTTCTCACCGAGCGCGACGGCGACGTCCACGGGACCAATGCGTATCCGAAAACCGAGTTCATGACCTCGCGGGACGAACGCTTTCGTCCGGTCAGCATTTACAACGGGCCCGATGGCGCGCTCTGGCTGGTCGATATTTACCGCGGCGTCATCCAGGAACGCACCTACGTGACATCCTATTTGCGCAAGCAGATCGAGGAGCGCGGCCTCGCGCAGCCGACCGGCCTCGGCCGGCTCTGGCGCATCGTGCCGGATGGCGCGCCCAAGGCCAATTTGCGCCTGACGCTCGCGCAGGCTTCACCGGCGCAACTGGTGCAGGCCCTCGGCGACGTGAACGGATGGACACGCGACACCGCGCAGCGGCTGCTGGTCGAAAAGCGAACCGCCGCGCCGGCGACGATCGCCGCCCTGCGGGACTTCGCCGGCGCCGCCCGCAATCCGCTGGGGCGTTTGCATGCGTTGTGGACGCTGGACGGTTTGCGCGCGCTGGATCGGGCCGTCGTGTGGCAGGCGCTGGGCGACGCCGATGCGCGCGTGTGCGCGGCGGGCATCCGGCTGGGGGAAGGCCTGCTCAAGCCCGCGCGTGACGAGGAAATTTTCCAGCGAATGCAGGCGCTGGCCGCGCGCCCGGAGCCGGCCATCCGGCTGCAACTCGCGCTGTCGCTGAGCGAAGCCGGCGCGGCGGCGGATCCGACCCTGCGCGCGCTGCTGGCGGCCGGCGGGAAGCAGCCCTATCTGGTTTCCGCCGTGCTGAGCGGGCTGCCCGGCCGGGAGGATCGCTTCGTCGAGGCGCTCGCTGGCGAACCGCGCGCCGACCATTCCGCCCTGGCCGTGGCCACGGCCACGACCGCGGTCATGAAGTCGAATGACGCGGCGCGCATCAATCGGACGCTGGCCCTCGCCGCCGAGGCAAAAACACCCGCGTGGGCGCGCGCTGCGGTGCTGGATGGCGTGGAGCGTTTTCTGCCAAAAATGTCCGACGGCAAGACCCTCGCGGCGACGTTGACGGCCGAGCCACGGGCGCTGGTCGAGCTCGCTGCCCGCAAGGACGGGGCGGAATCCACGCGCGCCGGCCAACTCGTGGGCCTGCTGCGCTGGCCGGGCAAACCAGGGATGGCCGCGTTAAAGGCAGTGGAGCTTTCGGCGGACGAACAAGCGCGCTTTGAGCGCGGGAAAACCCAATTCGCGACGCTCTGTGCGGCCTGCCATCAGCCGGAAGGCCAGGGTTTGGCGGGGCTCGCGCCCGCGCTCGTCAATTCGCGCTGGGCGCTGGCGGACGAACGGATCACCGCCAGAATCGTGCTCGTCGGCAAGGCGCGGGAGAATCTCGTGATGCCGGGGCTGCGCGCGGTGCTCGACGACGAGGCCATCGCGTCGGTGCTGACTTTCGTGCGCAATTCCTGGGGCCACGCCGCGGGACCCGTTTCCCCCCAGGATGTGGCCGAAGCGCGCGCCGCCACGGTCAAACGCGACGAGCCCTTCAGCGAAACGGAACTCGGCGCCTTGGAACACGACCTGGGGCCAGCGCGGAAAAAGAAGAATAAGAAAAAATAGCCGTCGGCCCCGCCGGCCGGCCCGGCCGGGGGGTGCGCGGCGGCAGCCGCCGCGGCAAACACTCCCATGAAATCGCCCGTCGCGCCGTCGTTACGCAGGATTCCTGCGTAACCGTGCGGCGTTTTAACGGCCACCAGCCATCGCTCCCGTGCGCTGGCCGGCGAACGTCGCGATCCAACTTCCCCGCGCCGTGCCGTCGACCGTCCGCCGCTATTTGTACGGCAGCCAGTTTAGCAAATCGCCGGTCATGGCGACTTGGGCGGACGGCCCCAGCACCGCCATGATTTTCGCCAGCGCGGCTTTCGCCGCGACGTCCTGCTGGAACTTCGCCTCCGACGGAGGTTGGGCGAGCGCCGCGATTTCCAAACGGGCCCGGATGAATTCGTTCTTGATCCGCCACAGTTCCAACGCGGTCGGCGGCGGCAGCGACTGCTGCTCCGCAAAGGTCGTGAAACGCGCGAAGTCCGGCCCCTCGACGCGCAACCAGGCGGCGAATTTCTCCGGACCGAGCTGCCGCAGGATCGCTTCCTGCAGTTCCTGCCGCTGCGTTTCGCGCCGCGCCATGACGGCCGGGGTGAAATCGAAGGCCAGCGCATAGCGCTCGTCGAACTCCTGCTGCAGCCGAAACACCGCGCGGCGCTGCTCCTCGCTCGCGCCCGCGTCTCCGAGCCAGTGCTGCACTTCCTTGCCCGCGCGCGTTTGCGTCATCTTTAAATCCTCGAGCTCCGGCGGGGAGAGCACCGCCGCGAAGTCCTGCCACTTTTCCCGCTCCAAGAGCGCGAGTTGACGCAAGTAGGCATTCAAGCCGCCGGGAAACTTGCCGCCGGCGGCGGAAAACTCGGCCGCCACCCGCGTGACCATCTCCTCGTAGTCGCTCTGGATCTTCCGCACTTCGGCCGCCTGCGCCGCCGGCGAGCGGCTTGGGGCGCGAGTTTCCGGCACCGCGGATGGAGCGGGCGCGGCCGGCTTCGGCGGGGTCGTGACGACCGGCGGCGGCGGCGAACTTTGGTTCGTGCCGGATTGCGCCGCCCCGCGCTCACGCCGGGCCGTTTGTTGCCACCACCCGCCGCCGACCGCCAAGGCCAGCAGCACCGCCGCGACAACGAGGCGTAACGACGACTTGCTCATGAACCGGTGGCCAACAACGCCTGCATGGCGGAAAATCTTCCCCGTCGTCCCGCGAACGGCGAACAGAATTTTTCCCGGGCGCAAAGTGGCGAATCAGAGCTTTTCGGCGTGCGCGCTTCCCCGCGCTCGCCAAACCTGTCGTTCGAATTTCCCACCCGTTAACCCTCTCGCCGTTCCCTGTCTCCGCATGAACCCTCACCTTGGTTTCGATCTCACCGGCAAAATCGCCCTCGTGACAGGCGCCAGCCGCGGTCTGGGCCGGCATTTCGCGCTGGCACTCGCTCGCGCCGGCGCCGATGTCGCCATCACCAGCCGCACCCTCGCCTCGTTCGCTGACGTGCAGCAGGCAGTGGCGGCGCTCGGCCGCCGGGTATTTCCCGTCGCGCTCGACGTGCGCGATCACGCCAGCATCACGGCGGCGGTCGCGGCGGTGCATGCCCACTTCGGCCGCATCGACATCCTGGTGAACAATGCCGGCTGCAACATCCGCAAACGCGCGGTGGACGTGGCGTGGGAGGACTGGAACACCATTCTCGACACCAATCTTCGCGGCCCGTTCTTCGTCGCGCAGGCCGTCGCGCGCCACATGCTGCCGCTGCGTTACGGTCGCATCATCAACATCGGCTCGGTCACCAGCGTCGCCGGCTTCGCCGGGCTGGGTCCCTACTGCGCGAGCCGGGGTGGGATCAAACAACTCACCATGAGCCTCGCCGCCGATTGGGGGCCCGAGGGCGTCACGGTGAATTGTCTCGCGCCGGGCTGGTTCAAGACCGCCCAGACCGCGGTGCTTTACGAAAATCCGGGCTGGGTCGAATATCTCACGGACAAAATTCCGCTGCGCCGGCCGGGCCAGGTGGACGATCTCACTGGCGCGCTGATTTTCCTGGCGAGCGACGCCAGCGCCTACGTTACGGGCCAGACCCTGCTCGTGGACGGCGGCGTCTCGGTTAATGACACGCGCGCGATGCCAGCCGCCAAGCCGGCGGCCGTTCCGGCGCGCGCTTGAATTCTGGACCCCACCCCCGGGGACACCGGGCCCTTCGGAGTTCGCGTTTCCACGGCGGGCGCGCGTTGCGTCAGTGCCGGTCCAGCCGCGTCGCGCCGGGCGGATTGACTGCGAGGCGCCCCTTTGGGTTTGCGCACCGCCGCGCGTGCTCGCAATCCACCTGACCGCTCGTGAACGTACATTCCCGCTCCATCCTGCTGCTAATCGGCGCCGCGCTTTGTTGGAGCTTGGGCGGGCTTCTCATCAAGTCGGTGG
>JBEENF010000173.1:0-7792 GCA_041192325.1 Verrucomicrobiota bacterium | reverse complement strand
AACTCCGGCGCCCACAGCGCGGCGGAGATCACCGCTGCCAACAAGAAGATCATTTCCATGATTCGGGCGAAAATTCCCGGCGCCAAGGTGCTCGTGCTCGCCATTTTCCCCCGCGGCGCCCGCAAGGACCCTACCGGCCGCATCACTCCGGAAGCGATCGCCGACGCCACCAAACGCACGGCCGTGATCAATGGCGTAAATGCCGAGCTCGCCAAACTCGATGACGGCAGGAACGTGCGCTTTCTCGACATCAACGCGCAGTTTGTCGGCCAGGACGGCAAGATTCCGTTCGCGATCATGCCTGACCAACTTCATCCGAATGCCGCCGGATACCAACTCTGGGCGGACGCCATGAAGCCGTTGCTGACCGAAATGTTGAAGTAGTCGTCGTCCGCGCGCCCGGTCGGCGCCGACGATCCGGCCGGTCGCCCGTTCTCGCCTCCCGCCGGCGCGTCCGCGCCCGGTGCGGCTCTAACTGCGAACCTACTTGGGATCCCCATCCAGCGCCAGCGCGGTGGTCGCCAATGCCTTGACCGTCAACTCCGGCGCCTGCAGCGCGCGCGCGGCCTTGTCGACCGACTCCATCGCGCCGATCTCTTTCTCCGCGGTCACCCCGAGTTCCTTGAAGCGGCGCGCGCTGACCAGCACCCGCGACTCCAGCGCGCCCGCGGCCTTGTTGTACGCGTCCACGGCGGCATCAAGTTTCGACCCCACGTTGGCAAAGTGCTCGGCCAGGACGCGCAACCGATCGTATAACTCGCGGCCGAGCGCGCTGATTTCCTGGGCGCTCTCGGCGATCCGTTCCTGACGCCAGCCATAGGACACGGCGCGGAGCAGGGCGATCAGCGTCGTGGGCGTCGCCAGGATCACCTTCTGCTCCACCCCGGCCTCGATCAAGCCCGGCGCCTGTTCCAGGGCGGCGCTGAAGAAAGTCTCACCGGGAAGAAACAGCACGACGAACTCGGGCGCGGACTGGAACTGATCCCAATACGATTTCGCGCCGAGCTTCGCGATGTGATCCGAAACCTGCTTCGCGTGTTTCTTGATCTCGCTGGCCCGAGTGGTTTCGTCCGGTGAGGAGAGCGATTCGAGGTAAGCCAGCAGGGGACACTTGGCGTCCACGACCACGTTTTTTCCGCCGGGGAGTTTCACGATCAAATCCGGCCGCAGGCGACCCTGTTCGGTCATGACGGATTCCTGCTGTTGAAAATCGCAATGCTCGATCATGCCCGCCATCTCCACCACGCGCTTGAGCTGGATTTCCCCCCAGCGGCCGCGCACCTGCGGCGCCCGCAGGGCTTTCACGAGATTGGCCGTCTCGGTCTGCAGCTGGGTGTGCTGCGTGGCCATGGCTTTCACCTGCTCGGAAAGCCCGGCGTAGGCCGATACCCGCTCCTTCTCCACCGCTGCGATCTTCCCGTCCACCTTCTCCAGCGATTCCTTCAACGGCTTGACCAGCTCATCGATCGCCTTTTGACGCGACGCGAGGTCCGATTCGGCCGCGAGCTGAAACTTCTCCAGGGTGGCGTTGGCCAGTTCGAGGAAAGATTGATTATTGCTCTTCAGCGCCTCGGACGAGAGGGCCTTGAAGGCGTCGCTCAACTTTTGCTGGGCCTCGTTGAGGAGCTGAAGTTTTTCCTGCGCCTGCGTCCGCTCCTTGTCCAGCGTGGTCTTGAGCTCCGCCTGCGCCTCTTTCAATCGGGTGATTTCACGCCCGAGCGCTTCGAGGCTCTGTTCCCGCGCCTTGATTTCGTCCTCAAGCGCGGGGATCCGGATGTTTTTTTCCTGCGCGGCCGCCCGCGCCGAACTTTCCGCCGTGAGCTCGGTTTGCAGCCGGCTGGTTTCCCGCCTGGCCTGGGCGGCGGCTTCGCGGAGCGCATCGAGTTCCCGATTCTTTGCCTCCAACGTGGCGTTCAGGGTGGCGCGGTCAGCCTCGCCCTGGCTCTTCGCCACCTGCAAGGCGGCCCCGGCTTTCATCTGCAACAGCAGCCAGGTTACAACTATCCCGATGGCCAAACCCAGCAAAAGCATGGTGATTGAAGTGAGCATAGTGGAAAAGAAGTCGGAGGCTACTGGCGCGCGGCCGGTGCATTCACTAGCGGCGTCCGCCGGCCCGGCCACATCCTTCGTTTCGCCTCGCGGGTGGCGGCGTGCCAGCCGGCGCGCTCTTTTGTCCGTTGCACCGCATGTTCGCTGATAGAGAAGTGTGTCATGGCGGAAGATCGACGGACCAGCGTAGCACAACGGGGCGGACAAAAGCTGTCCGAGGGGACCCCGGGCTGCGCTTTCCGCAGGGTATAAACCGGCGCCGGGGCCACCCGATGCCGGTGACGGGCGCCTCGCTCCCCACCGCACCGGGCCAGGCTACGGCCCGATGACGTCCCCCGGACCCAACGCTTGGCTCCGGTCGCGGGCCTTGAGGTCCAAGGTCGGAGCAGTGCCCGGCAAAGGCGCGTCTCGTCAGGCGCGGGCGATCACAAACGCGCAGGCAATCAACACCGCGACCACGCCCAACGCCCCACCGAAGCCGAGCAGGTCGGTGCGGTACCGCCGAAAAGAGAACGTCTGCGGCAGCCGCAGCAGATCGACGAGCAGCAGGCCTTCGCCGTTTGCTTCCGCTTCGCTCGCGCGCGTCTTCGCTTCAGTTGCCGCCACTCCTTCCACCGAAGCCGGCGTATGCAACCGGTCCTGCATGGCCTGCCACGACGCGGCAGATTCGGGCTTCGTGACGAGACTGCCGACCACGAGCGCCACCACGCTGGCCAGCAACGAGTAAATGAAAATGTCCGCATGCCACGCCATGATGTTGCCGTGCCACGCGAGGTTGAGCCCCAGGTTGACTCCCGTGCCGACGAGGAAGGCGAGACTGGCGCCGACGCGGTTGGCGCGCGGCCACATCAGTCCAGCCACGAACGGCACGCCCATGAATGCGGCCAGGCTGTCGCTCTGCAGCAGGGTATCGAGCACGTTGGGCATCACGTAAACCAACCCCATCGCGCCGAACGTCATCACGACGCCCGCGGAGCGCCCCATGTTCAGGTAATGCGAATCGGGAGCGGTCGCGCGGAAATACGGCCGATAGACATTCTGGACGAAGAGGGCGCCCATATCGACCATGAAGGCGGAACACGTCGACATGTTGGTCGCCAGGATGCTTGCCACCATCACCCCGAGAAAACCCGGACCCAGCAGGTGCTGGCAGGCGACGCCAAAAGCGCCTTCGGCATCCTTCAGCGGCGGAATCATTCCGCGAGCCACCATCGCAATCACGATCAAGCCGACGAGCGTCCAGCCGATCGTGCAGAAGCGTTTCAGCAGATTTCCGTAGGTGAAGCCGACGCGGCAATTCACCTCGGTTTTTCCGGTGCCCACGGACCCCATCATATGCGGCTGCGAGAAAATCGAGAACAGACTCTGAATGCTAAGGCTCGCGATCAAGGTCAGGGTGAGCCCACCGGGAATCGCGAGCGAAAGCTGCCCCGCCGTGAGCGCCGATTTGAATTCATGAAACCCGCCCAGACGGGATAGGCCAAACGGCACGATGATAACGGAGAGCACAATGATGAGGATGCTCTGGAAAAAATCCGTCGTCACCGAGGACACGCGGCCGCCGAGAAAACTGTAGGCGACGAAAATCCCCGACATGGACCAGATCACGAACGAATGGCTGATGGAGCCACCGGTGGCCTCGCTCACCACCTTCGCGGCGCCATTCTGCATCGCCGACATATTCATCATCAAATAAAGCACTGCGTACAGCCCGAAGAGAATTCCCACCCCACGGCCAAAGCGGGCCTCCATGTATTCCGCGCTGGTGATGAAGCGCAGCCGCCGGAAGATCGGCGCAATCAGCCAGTAGAACGGCGTGCAAAAAATAAATTTCCAGCCGAACCAAATTCCCGAGAAGCCCCATTCGTAGGATTTTCCCGCCGTGCCCACGGGCTGGTCCGCGTGAGTTCCGACGCCGAGCGACTGCCCGATCATGAGCAGTTTGCCAAACTTCCGGTTGCCCAGGAAATACTCGCCGGTGCTGTGGACACGACGGGCGACCGTGAGACCGATGCCCGCAATCAGGACCAGATAGCCAACAATAACCGCGAGATCGTAAGGATGGAGGCCGAACATGTTTAGGGGTTGGGGAGAAGCGGAAGAGAGACTTTCACGGGAAGTCTGCGGGGAGTGATCGCAAGTTGGCCAGCGCGATTGTCGTCACGACTTCACGCGGCCCGTCACCACGGGTCGCCATGGCCGACCCGGCCGTCTTCGGGGCGCAGACCCACGACAATAAATATTTCAGATTGGAACCGGCGATGTTTCGACTCCGGCATCAGTAGCGGAACCTTGCCCCCGCGGGTAAACGCCACCGCGCATCGCAACCGGCAGGGCGGCCAGTTCGATTTCAGCGCGCCACTATCCCCAGCACACACTTGCCATGCGCGCCGACGCACCCACGATCGACCGGTCTTAAACCCCGTTCCCCACTATGAGTATTCGTCGTCTTCCGCTTTCCCTCTCCCTTGCCAGCGGCACCCTCCGGCTTGCCGCCATTTTTATCGGACTCGTCGCTGCCTTTCCCGTCGCTCCAGCGTCGGCCGCTTCAGCAACGGCGCGGATGGTGGAAGTGCGCAAGATCTGGGACGCCGGCGAGCACAACGCGTTCACCGACCTCATCCGGTGGCGCGGCGCGTGGTGGTGCACCTTCCGCGAGGCACAAGACCACGTGGGCGGCGACGGCAAGATTCGCATCCTGACCTCTCGGGACGGCTCCGCCTGGGAATCCACCGGCCTGCTCACCGAGGCGGGCATGGATCTGCGCGATCCCAAGCTCTCCATCATGCCCGATGGCCGGTTGATGGTGAACTGCGGCGGTTCGCTCTACGCGGGCACCAAGGTCTTGAAAGGCCGGCAGCCCCGCGTCGCGTTTTCCGCCGACGGAAAAAAATGGACGGCTCCCGTGAAAATTCTGGAAGACGGCCACTGGCTGTGGCGCGTGACCTGGCACGACGGCGTCGCGTATGGAGCCTCATACCTGAGCGGACTCGGCGGCAGCACGGCCCCCGGGCCCGAGTGGAAACTCAAACTCGTCCGCAGCTGCGACGGGCTGCAGTGGGACCTCGTCACCGACCTGCCCTTCACCGGCCGGCCCAACGAAACGACGCTCCGGTTCAAGCCCAACGGCGACATGGTCGCGATGGTGCGCCGCGAGGTGGACGGCGCCATGGGCCACCTCGGGGTGGCGGCGCCGCCGTACACGCAGTGGACTTGGCGGGTGAGCAATCACCGCCTGGGTGGCCCGAACTTCATCGCGCTGCCGGATGGCCGGTGGATCGCCGGCACGCGCGACTACACCAAGATCAAACCCGGCGTCCCCGGCGGCGCGACCACCCTGATCGCCGGGCTGAATCTGAACGACGGGCAACTCGCCCCGCTCGTCACGCTCCCGAGCGCCGGCGATAACAGTTATCCGGGCTTGGTCTGGCACGAAGGGCTGCTCTGGGTGAGCTACTACGCGAGCCACGAGGGCAAGACCTCGATCTACCTCGCCAAGGTGCAACTCGACCGGGCGAAGTAGCGCCGGCATCGGCGGGAGACAAAACGCGCTCCACCGGCCGGCTACGCCGTCTCCAGAATGAAGGTCGGCATATTGATTCCGTTGAACGGTTTGAATTCGCCGCGGACCTGACAGAAATGCAGTTCGCAGTTGCGCGCGCCCCAGGCGTACATCTGCCGCACGATCTTCTCCCGCTCCACCGGCACGAGGAACACCGGGGTTCGTCCGCGGTGCAGGTTGAGCTCCTTCTGCAGCAGCGCGATCGCCTGCTCGTCCGTCCGGCAGACGCCGGGCCCCAGCATGTTCAACGCCGGGTGGGCGGAAGACATGAGAAAACCGTCCAGCCCGCCCTGGGCGTTTTGGAAAACCGACGTGTGAAAGAAGCCGAACGCGTTTTCGATACAAAAGCGGTAGTCCTCCTCCCGCGAGACTCCGCTCACCTCCATCTCCAGCGCCGCCATGGCTGGAATGTCCGCCAAGGTGGCGTCGCGCACGCGCTCCGCGCCGGGGACTTTTTCGCTGAGACCTGCCGCGGGCACGGAGACGAACATGTCCTGATAGGCGCAGCGCGGCACAAAGCCGGCTTTGCTGTACAGCGAAAAGGAATCGAGATTGAGCGCGCTCTGGGTCAGCCGCAGCGATTTGTATCCCTTCTGCTCGGTGAGATTAATAATATACTCCAGCAGAGCCCGCCCGACGCCCATGCCGAAATAGTTCGGATGCACATTCATGATGCCGAGCGCCATGTGATGTTTCCGCGGGTGATAAAAGCACGAGCCCATGAGACGGCCGGTTTCGGCGTGTTCGGCGATCACGGCGCAACCGGGCTCGATCGCGTTGTACACATCGTAAAACACCTCCGTCACCTTCGGCCCACCATTGAATATCTGCGCCATGCCATGCAGGCGATACCAGGTGTTGATCGACGCATAGATCAGATCGGCAACTTCGGAGCGGTCAGCCGGGGTGATGGCTCGCAAACGCAGGGAATTGGGGTTCATCGGGAGGAGTCAACGCGAGGAAGAGCCCGGCCTGAAGGGAAAAATGCTCGGGCAGGCTGCCGTTGCCGGGCCTTGCACAGGAGCTAACAGAAACCGAGGACGGAATCCCGTAGCGGAGCGCGCGAGCGATTCGGAAGTGTAGCGGATCGCGTGAGGGTTTCGTCGATTTCAAAAAGCCGCGCGTGCGTTTCGCATCTGGACGTCCCGTAGCGGCGAGCGCCCAGCCAGCGGTCCAGGAGTCGCTGCAGAAGACAACCCCGTCTGCCCCAGGATCAGCGCCCCGCCGAAACGAATGCCGGGATTTCGCCCTTCCCGAGATCAGCCACCTTTAGCTTGGCGCGCACGTTGCCGTACATCGTACTTATCCATAGTTCACCCGGCTTCCGCTCGAACATATAAGGGTACGCGGCGCGACCTCCCTGGCCATAGTTGGCCGCGACCACCACGGGTTGTGACCAGGTGGCCGCTTCATCGTCGGACAGCGCGAGCGACAATTCCGCGCGGCTGCCCTTGCTCGTGGGCAGGTGGCGCGGAGGCGCGTTCCAGAGCATCGCGATGCGGCCATCGGCGAGTCGGGTCACCTGAGCGCAACAGGTAACGGAGCGAATGTTCGTCTGCTTCAAGCCGGCCCATTTTAGACCATCTCGTGAGGTCGCCTCCCACAGAAACCCCGACTCCGTGCGCATGAGCATATACAGCGAACCGTCCGTGCGCTCGACGACTGTGCCCTCGATGGAGCCCGCGTGATCGTGGTTGCCCACGCCATAATCGAGCGTGTCACCGCGTTGCCACGTTCGTCCCAGATCGTCCGATACGAAAGCGACCGTGGCATGACGCCAGGCGGGAATCACTTCCTGCCCGACGAGCACGACGCGCCCGTTTTTCATCTGGATGATCGAGTGGATGCAACCGCACCACGGTTGATTGATCTTCACGGGAGTTTCCCAGGTCCTGCCGTCGTCGGTGCTGCGGCACGCATAGGTCGGCAGGATGAAGTCGCTCGGGCTCGCGTCCGGTTTTCCCCAGCGTTCGCGAATATTGGCCGGAGCCTGTTTTTCTGCGAGGTTCATCCAGGCGGAGATGATCACGCCCTCGCGGGTGCGGAGCAGGGCCAGTTCATTGCTCACGGTGAATTTCGCCGGGTCCGCGAAGAGCGGGGACGCACTCCACGTCCGGCCTTCATCGCCACTGCGCAGGGCGGATTTGGCCTCAACGCACAGCACGCCGCCATCCGCGGTGC
>JBEENF010000172.1:0-7806 GCA_041192325.1 Verrucomicrobiota bacterium | reverse complement strand
ATCCCTCGCCGATTCTGGCGTCCCGGTGATTCGCATGGTCCACGACCATGACCTGTATTGTTTGCGTGGCTACAAATACAATCCCTTGAGCCGCGGTATCTGCACCCGGGCGGCCTCGCCTTATTGCGTCTTTCCGTGCGGCGGCACGATCGCGCGGCAAACCGGGGGAGGCTTTCCGCTCCGATGGGTGAGCTACGGGGCGAAGCGCCGCGAGATCGAAGTCAACCGCCGCTTCACCAAGCTCATCGTCGCGACAGAATTTATGCGCGAGGAACTGGTGCGCAACGGTTTTGAACCCGGACAGATCGAGATCCACGCGCCGGTACCTCTCGCCGCCGACGAGGCCTGTGCCTGCACGTTCGGCGACCGCAATCGTATCGTGTACGCCGGACAGATCATTCGCGGCAAAGGCGTCGACATTTTGCTCGAATCCCTGGCCCGGGTCCAGGAGCCCTTTGAATGCGTGATTCTCGGTGAGGGCAATCACCGGGCGCACTGTGAAGAGTTGAGCCGCAAACTGGGGCTTGCTGACCGTGTGGCATTTACCGGTTTTGTACCTCAGTCCGACATCACGGCCTGCTACCGGGAAGCCAGCCTCGCGGTGATGAGTTCAGTGTGGCCGGAGCCGTTCGGCGCGGTGGGGCTGGAAGCAATGCGCTGCGGGCTACCCGTGGTCGCGTTCGACGCCGGTGGCATTCGCGAGTGGCTGATAGATGGGTGGAACGGCTTCCTGGCGCCTTGGATGGATCGCTCCGCCTATGCCGCCGCGATCGATGAGCTGCTGCGGGACAAAGCTCTAGGCCGCAAAATGGGCGCGCACGGCCGCCAATGGGTCGGTGAACGCTTTGGCTTTACGAAATACATCAATGGCCTCGAGGAACTATTGCACCGCGTAAGCGGTGTGCCCGCCAGTCCAGTCCGCTCATGAATGCTAGTATGCCCAGGCAACTCGTTGCGATTGTCGGCGGGAGCGGGGCCGGCAAGGGCTGGCTCGTCGACCGACTGCGCGCCCTCCTGCAGGGCAAGGCCGCCCATCTGCAACTCGACGACTTTTATCGCGACCGGTCCGATCTGCCCCTCGCCGCGCGTGCCCAATTAAACTTCGACGTACCGCAAGCCATCGACTGGTCGTTCGCGGAAGCGGCGCTGATGGCGTGCCGTAACGGCCAACCAACCCGCGTGCCTTGCTACGATTTTGCGACGCACAGTCGCATAGGAACTGGCGTCATGTGGCAGGCCGCGCCGATTGTCTTCGTCGAAGGATTATGGTTGCTCCGCCGGCCGGAGCTACGCCGGTTGTTCGCGCTGAAGATCTTTCTTGATACTCCGGCAGATTTGCGCCGGAGCCGACGTCTGGAGCGAGATGTCGAGGAACGCGGCTACAGTACACCTGATATCAGCCGGCGGTTCACCATGGAAGTGGCGCCGATGCACGACCGGTATGTCGAACCACAGAAAAAATGGGCGGATCTCGTGGTGCGGCAGCCTTTCCAGCCGGAACAACTCACGGAACTGGCGGAGCATTTATGGACTCTGCTGGAGGAGTCCGCGCCGTATCCGCGGTGGATGCATGAGACATTCTGTGCGGAGCTAACCGCGCTTTTGACCGAACATGAATACCACAGTTAAGACACCCATTCGGACTGAACTTCTGGATCACTTCGCCGCCTTCGAGTCTCCTTGGGGACGCCGCCGGCTGAATTTATCCCTGAGCTGGAAACGAGCGATGTGGCGGTGGGTCACGGGCGGAGCGCCTCTGATGAAGCGCGCGCTCGATATCACCGGGAGTGCCGTCGCGTTGGTCATGGTCTCGCCGGTTTTTATTGGTGTTGCCCTGCTGATCAAGCTGGATGATCGCGGCTCGATATTTTTCCCTCAAATCCGCGTCGGGCGGCACGGTCGCCATTTCCGTATGCTCAAGTTTCGCTCGATGCGTGTGGATGCCGAAAATCGACTGCGGGATTTGCTGGTGCAGAACCAGCATGGGGAAGGCGTCACCTTCAAGCTTAAGGCAGATCCGCGCGTCACCCGCGTTGGGCGATTCATCCGCCGATTCTCCATCGATGAACTACCCCAATTCTACAACGTGCTCATCGGCGACATGTCACTGGTCGGTCCGCGCCCTCCGGTTCCCCGGGAAGTGGCGAAGTACTCGCTTGCGGATCGCCGCCGCCTGGCGGTGAAGCCAGGCATCACCTGCATCTGGCAAATCAGTGGCCGCGCAGAGATCGGTTTTCACGGCCAGGTACAGCTGGACGTGAGCTACATCGAGAGCCGCACCTTCCGGGAAGATATTCGGATTATCCTCAAGACTGTGCCCGCGGTGCTTAGCGGCAAAGGAGCCTATTAATGAAGGTGCTTCTGATTTGTCCCTCGGACCGGCCTGCCGTCGCACGGTTGGCGGACACTCACCCGCTGGTAGTTCTTCCTCTCTGCGGCCAGTCCTTGCTGGAATACTGGATAGAATGGCTGGTGGTGCGGAAGGTGACCCGCATCCTGGTACTTGCAGCGGACCGCCCCCACGCCGTCAGAGCAGTCGTCGGCGACGGATCCCGCTGGGGAGTGCACGTTGAATTGGTTCCGCAAAGCCGCGAAATTACATCCGCTGAAGCGCGTGATGCGTATTTCAAGGAAGACGCTTCCCATGCGATCGATTGCGATCAGGTAATTCTGCTCGATCATCTGCCCGGACACCCGGAACGGCCGCTGTTCGAATCGTATGCCGGTTGGTTCGCCGCGCTCGAAGCGTGGATTCCCGACGCGGTTGGTCCGGGACGCATCGGCGTCCAACAGGTGCAACCCGGCGTATGGGTGGGATTACACTCCGAGATCGATCCCCGCGCGCAGCTCACCGCGCCGTGCTGGATCGGTGCGAATGTCATTGTCGGGCCCGATACGATCATAGGTCCTGCCGCTATCGTCGAAGATCGAGTCGTAATCGATCGCGGCGCACGGATCGTCAATAGCGCGATCGGTCCGGAAACGTTTGTGGGTCGCTTCGTCTCGGTGGAAAATTCCTGCGGCTTCGGCAGTGCGCTGCTCAACTGCCGCACCGGCTCGTTCTTGCGAGTGCCGGATTCCTTTCTGCTGGGTCCTTTGGAAATTGATCAATTCAATCGGCGCAGCAGCGGACTTGCAGCCCGCACGCTCGCGCTCTCTGCCCTTCTGATTTCCTCGCCAGCGGCGCTCATTGCCATGGCCGTTTCACTGCTGCGCTGCGATAACCCGCTGCAACTGCGCCTCGGCGTGCGTCCACTGCGTCATCTTCGCGACCGCTCACCCGAGACGTTCGCTTATTACGAACTCACCGGGGCGGGCAATTGGTTGCGTCGCTGGCCACAGTTTTGGAGCGTCGCCCGCGGTGATCTGGCCTGGGTGGGCAATCGCCCGCTGCGTCCCACCGAGGCCTTCGTTCTGGTGAACGATTTTGAACGACTCTGGCTGGTGCCGCCGCCGGGCCTCGTCTCGTTGGCGGACGCCTCGGGTTGCCCCGAAGGCGTGAGCGCCGAGTCCAACGCGCACGCCAGTTTCTATGCCGTAAATGCCAGCTGGCGGCTCGATGCGGTCATCCTCATGCGCGCGCTGCTTCAGGCCGCCATGGTCTGGCCCATTCGCTGGAATCGCCGCCGCGAAACCGCGTCTGCCCTGCCCCGACTTGTTCCGAAACAGGAGGGGTAATCCCATGATCGCAACCCTCCCCCCGTTTTTGAAAGCAACGCAACTTCGAAGGACCCATGAAAATTGAGCACGACGGAAACAATCTACGCGTGAGCGAAATCCCGGAGTTGAACGCCATCAACGCCTCCGTTTTCCGCGAGGAGATGCGCGCCGCAATGCCGACGTCACCGCAGATGATCGAAATCGACCTCTCCCAAACCCGTTTTGTGGACAGTTCCGGCTTGGGCGCCCTGTTTGCTTTGTACAAAGCCGCCAACAACGATCACGACGGCGTCGTTCTTCGCTTGCTGAATCCGAAGCCAGCTATTCAGCAGCTCTTTGAGCTCACCCAATTGCACCAACTTTTCGAGATTGCCCGGCGTTGAGAACGGCGGGGATTTTCCGCAAATGACTGAGCCCGGGCCCTGCTGGGCGGCAGCCGAATCCAAGTCTTCGCCGCCGCGCCCCAGCAATTTCGCTGACCAACGAATGTCCGAACCCATTCCAGTCGAGCGCGGCCTTTCTCAGCGCGTGGTGTTCCGCTGCGACTTCGCGGCAGCGCGCACCGCGAACGGCATACTGCGCGCATTTCTCGAGGAACAGGGGCTGGACGAATCGGAGCTGTTCAATCTCGAGCTTTGCCTCGCCGAGGCGTGCAACAACGCCGTGCAGCACGCGGGACAGGCGGGAACCCACGCGCTTATTTCCGCCGAAGCAGTGTGTCACACGTCGGCAGTCGAGCTAAGAGTCACCGATCACACGCCGGGTTTTGAGTTAAAAACGAAGCAGAGCACACTTTCGCCTCACCTCGAAAACGGCCGCGGACTTTTTATAATCCAATCATTGATGGACGAAGTGCACTATTTGCGCGGCGCGGATCGCAACACGTTGTTTATGCGCAAAAGCCGCACGCATCAGCAACACCGCTCGACAGACGACTCGAAAGTGGCGTCAATGGAGGCGGCGCGGCGCCAGCTCGAGACTTGTCAGCAAACCATTGGTGGCATGGCGCGGGAACTTTGCTTTCGTTCGGAAAGTCTTTCCGCGATATTCCGCTGTTGCTCCGAATTGGGCCGGACGAGCGATCTGGACGGTTTTGCGAACCGGTTGTTGACGGATTTGCTGCACCTGGCTTCGGCAGATTGGTTTGTCCTGCGGCTCTTGTCCGTCGCTGAATCGCAGCTGATCAGTTTTGTGGTTTTCCCTCTGGCGATGCGTGGCGAATCATTGGATCTGTCCGGCGGCTCTGATGGAGCGCTGTCAACGGAACTCCTCGCGGCGATCACTCGTCGTGAGATGCACTTTGATGCGGGCCGCGCGGGCGCAGCCTTGGATCCCCTGTGTGCGGGCGGTCCACAGTCCACCGGGCTGGTACACCCTCTCCTGTTCAACGATCAGCTCGTGGGCACCCTCGCGTTGGGCCGGCGCATGGGGGACGCGCCTTTCTCATTGTTGCAGGCGGAAATGATCCGCACCTTTTCGGAGTTCCTGACCGTGCAGGTCGTGAACGCCCGGCACCTGGAAGAGCAGGTTCACGCGCGACTCGTGGCGCACGAGCTGGATATCGCGCATCGGATTCAGCGGGCACTTCTGCCTCGCACCCTGCCCCAGTTCGCCGGTTTTCGGCTCGCTGCCAGTTGGGAAAGCGCGAGACAGGTCGGCGGTGATTTCTACGACGCCATTCCCCTGAATGCTCACGCGGTGCTCCTTGTGGTGGCCGACGTCATGGGGAAGGGGGTGCCGGCAGCCATGTTCGCGACCATCATGCGCAGCCTGTTGCGTGCCATGGCATGGCGCAGTCATCACCCGGCCAAATTGCTCCGGCGTCTGAACGAATTGCTTTACGAGGAACTTTCGACCGTCGGCATGTTTATCACCGCCCAGCTGGTCTACGTTGATCTGAAGCGCCGCCACCTCGTGGCGGCCAGCGCAGGGCATTGTCCCATTCTGATCATCGGCGCGGACACCGTTCGCACACTGCGCGCCACCGGCACTCCGCTGGGAATTCTGCCGAACACAAAATACCGGCAGCAGTCCACGACTTTCGGCGAGCCCGGTGGCGTTGTACTCTACACCGATGGCGTCACGGAATCAGTCAATCCAGCGGGTGACATGTACACGCATGATCGGCTCGCCGAATGGCTGCGCCAAAGCTCCGCTGTGCCGCGGACAGCCGAACAATTGCGTGAAGAACTGGCCGCTGAGCTCAGCCGCTTTCGCGGAGGCGCTCCCCTGCGCGACGACCAGGCATTTCTGATCCTCGCCGAAGACACTTCTCAGCCCGCCGGCGCCGGATACGAGCCGGCGTCTAGCCGGAAGGATCTCGAACTCGTACCCGAACCCCATGCGCTTTTATGAAACCCATCCTGCCACTGTTTGTATTCATCGACGCCTGCGGCTGGGAGATCATCAAGGACGATCATTTCGGGACCGACTTTGCGCCGCACCGGCGGCCACTCCGTTCCGTTTTCGGGTACAGTTCGGCTTGCATACCGTCCATTCTCTCCGGTCGCTGGCCGGCGGAACACCGCAATTGGTCCTACTTCGTCTACGACCCCAAGAACTCTCCTTTTAAATCCCTGCGCCCGTTGCGCTGGCTCCCGACCGCCATCACCGGGCGTCGTCGCGTGCGACGTTGGCTCTCCAAATTCGTCAAGCTGCAGCTGCAATTTCGGGGGTATTTCGATCTGTACAACGTGCCCTTTCGGAACATCGACTTGTATGATTTCACCGAAAAGAAAAATCCCCTCCAACCGGGCGGCATGAATCGCGGGCCGAACATTTTTGATTTCCTCCGGGACCGGCATATTCGCTACCACGTCAGTGTTCCCACGGACCCCGAAACGAAAAACCTCGACGCGTTGCTGCAGGATATTTCCAAGGAGGAAATCGATTTCGCATTTCTGTACTGGCCGGAACTCGACGGGCTCTTGCATCGCGTTGGCAACGATTCGCCCGCCATACCCGAGCGGCTCCGCGCCTACGAGGATTCCATTCGCCGGTTGATGGCGAAAGCACGTGAACATTATGAGGACGTGCAGTTGTACGTATTTAGCGACCACGGTATGGCCAACTGCGACCGGCATGTCGATTTGCGCACGCAGATCAACCAACTGGGCCTGCGTTTCGGCCATGACTACGCGGTCGTCTACGATTCCACCATGGCCCGCTTTTGGTTCTTCAACGACGAGGCCAGGCGAACAATCCGTGCGCGACTCGAAAGCATTTCGGACGGGCGCATTCTGGGCGACGCAGAGCTGACTGAGCTGGGCGCCCTTTTTCCCGATCGCTACTTTGGCGAACTGATTTATCTCGTGGACGAAGGGACGTTAATCGTGCCCAGCGATATGGGTGAACGACCCATTCGCGCGATGCATGGCTATCATCCCGATGCGCCTCACAGCTATGCGTCCTTATTGACCAATCACACGGACGTCCCAGCCGACATCGCCGCCATTCCCGACATGTTCAAGTTAATGACGCGCGATGCCGAACGGGCGCATGCCGCGAACCGGCAAACGTGCGCTCAACCCGCTGGTGTGATCTAGTGGAAGGAACAACCCTCGCCCCGGGGCGTATGAAATTGCTCACCGGGAATGGTCCGATCGGCTTTTGCACGCACCACGCAACACTCCAATCCTTTTCTGAAAAAGGTGAGTGAACCGGCAGCGAGCCACCGTGATCAAGCCGGGCTTCGGCGCGCAATTTTGCCGTCGTTTGTCAGCGACTTCGCCTGGAGCGGTGACGCGGTATGGACGGCGGTAGCCCCAAGAGTTTTTTCCGCACTCCGGAAAGGTCACGCCTTCTATCTGTGGTCCCAAGGCAGTTTCACCTCAATTCGCGCGTGCTTCCAAATTTCGAATACGTCGAACATTTTTCCCGGATTCAGAATTCCTCGTGGATCAAGGGCGTGTTTGACCGCTTGCATTGCGCGTACCTGCGCGGGCGAATGTTGAATCCGAAAAAATGGCGTTTTCGCTAGGCCAATCCCGTGTTCCCCGGAAATCGCGCCGCCCATTGCCACCACATTTTTCATCAAGCACTTTACAGCCCTTTCGGCTGCACGACACTCCGCGGGCACGGCTTTGTGATACATGATGTTCACATGGAGATTGCCATCAGCGAGATGCCCGAAGGTGGGAATTGGCA
>JBEENF010000171.1:0-7837 GCA_041192325.1 Verrucomicrobiota bacterium | reverse complement strand
ACTCAATATCCGCGTCCGCGGGTTCTGCCAACGCCGAGGCCACGCCCGCGCGGCGTTTCATGTAATAGAGGATCATGCCGCCTTGGTAAGCGATGGAAAGAAGAGCCACGACAAAAAGCACGAAACGGTAAAGGTTCTGCAGGTATTCGCCCGGGCTCATCCCGAGTTGGGAGGCGCTCATTTCAATCATGGCCTCCATTTCGGAGGGCACGGGTGGAATCTCCAGGTGGAAGAGCCGCAGGGCGCAGTAGCAGAGGATCGTGAGCAGCAGGAATAACTGGCTGCCAATGAGCCAGTTCATGCCGCGCAAACGGCCAACGTTCAGCAGGGCAGCCCCGTGCAATTCCAGCGCCCCCGCGCCCGCGACCAGCAATCCCGTGATCGCGCCCACGAAATCACCCGTCATGGCGGCCAGCAAGGCGAACAGCCCGGCCACGATCAACATGCTCGATCCATCCCGGCGGGCGAGTCGGTGGACTCGCGCCAGAGCTTCTTCAGGGAGGAGGGGAGGTTGCGGCATGAAGGTTTGTCATTCCTGTCTAGCCGCGGAAGCTCAAGCCTCTTCGCTCGATCCATTTCCTTGCGATGCGCGCACTGTCACCGCAATTGGTTCGAGTTTGCGGTGAAATTGCGGGCCATTTTTATTCCGCCACCAACCCGCCTTCCTTTGTCCGCTCCATCGTCCCGACCGCTCTTCCCATTCCGCCTGGAGTTCCCGCCGGAGCTGCCGATCAGCGCGCGCGCGGAGGAGATCACCGCGGCCATTCAGGCGAACCAGGTGGTAATTCTCGCGGGCGAGACCGGGTCGGGCAAAACCACGCAAATCCCCAAAATGTGCCTCGCGGCCGGTCGCGGGACGCGGGGCCGCATTGCCTGCACCCAGCCGCGCCGGGTCGCGGCCCTTTCGATTTCCCGGCGCGTCGCGGAGGAACTCGGGGTGGCTTGGGGCCGTGAAGTGGGCTGTAAGATCCGGTTCAACGACCAGACCACGCCGTCCACGGTTATCAAGTTTCTCACCGACGGCATGCTGCTGGCCGAGGTGCAGAGCGATCCGATGCTGCGCGGCTACGACACGATCATCATCGACGAGGCGCACGAGCGTTCGCTCAACATCGATTTCCTGCTCGGGCATCTGCGCACGCTGCGTTACCGCCGCCCCGAACTGAAAATTGTCATCACCTCGGCCACGATCGACACCGCGGCCTTCAGCGAGGCGTTTGATGGCGCCCCGGTCGTTTTGGTGGAAGGGCGCACGTTTCCGGTCGAGGTCATCTATGCGCCCCTGTACCAACTCGGCCGCGATTACACCGACAATGATGAAAATGCGGACGCGGCGGACACTGCGGCGGCCAAGGCGGAGGCGGTCCACTACATCGATGGCGCGGTGGAAGCGGTGGAACGGATTGTACGCGAGAGCACGACCGGAGACGCGCTCGTTTTTCTGCCCAGCGAACGCGACATCCGGGAGGTCGGCGATCTGCTCGAAGGCCGGCTGCGTTCGGCGCGCCACCCGGTGGAAATCGTTCCGCTTTTCGGCCGGCTCTCCAACGCGGAGCAGCAGCGGGTCTTCGCGCCCACCCAGCGCCGCAAGATCGTTTTGGCCACCAATATTGCGGAGACATCACTCACGATTCCCGGCATCCGCTTCGTGATCGACACCGGGCTCGCGCGCATCAGCCGCTACTCGCCGCAGGCGCGCACGCGCCGCCTGCCGATCGAGGAAATCGCGCAGTCCAGCGCCGACCAGCGCAAAGGCCGCAGCGGACGTGTCGCCGATGGCGTGTGCATCCGCCTCTACTCGGAAAAAGATTTCCTCGAACGGCCGCGTTTCACGCAGCCGGAAATCCAGCGCGCCAATCTGGCCGACGTCATCCTGCGGATGAAGGCCTTTGGGCTGGGCGACATCGAGCGGTTCCCCTTTCTCAACATGCCGGCGGCGAAATCGATCCGCGCCGGCTACGCGTTGCTCGAAGAGCTCGGCGCGCTCAGTCGCGACGATCAGGCGCCCGCCCCCGCGCCGGCCGCGGACGGCGGCGCGGGTCCCCGGCTTTCCCCGGAGCTTACGCCGGTGGGTCGGGAGCTCGCGCGATTGCCGGTCGACCCAACGGTGGGTCGCATGATTTTGCAGGCGCGCGCCGAGAAAGCCTTGCGCGAGGTGATCGTCATTGCGGCGGGACTCTCTGTGCAGGATCCCCGCGAGCGGCCGATGGACAAGCAGACGCAGGCGGACGCCGCGCACCGCCGTTTTGCGCATCCGGATTCCGATTTTCTTACGCTCCTGAATATCTGGGACGCGTATCACGATCAGTTTGAAACCATGGCGCAGGCGAAGCTGCGGCGATTTTGTCGGGATCACTTTTTGAGCTATACGCGGATGCGCGAATGGCGGGACGTCCACGCCCAGCTCCTGGACGTTTCCCGGGAACGCGATGACTTCCGGCTCACCTCAGCCTTCGACGGCCTCAAGGCGATTGACGAGAAGACGACGTCGTTTGGCGCCCCCGCCTACCGTGCCATCCATCGCAGCATCCTGGCTGGCTTGTTGGGCAACATCGCGCACCTCGACGAGGAGAACGGGGGATACAAAGCCACGCATGACCGCAAGGTCGTGCTCTTTCCCGGTTCCGTGTTGTTTCGGCGGGAAGACCCAAAGCGGCGGCCCGGCCCGGCGGGTCCGGACAAGCCAAAGAAGGATGCCAAGGCGCCGCGTTGGATCATCGCCGCGGAGATCATGGAGACGACGCGACTCTACGCGCGCACGTGCGCGCGGCTGGACCCCGCGTGGGCGCTGGATCTCGGGGCCCACATCGTCCGCGTGGCACACAGCGAACCCTTCTGGAATGAAACGGCGGGTCGGGTGATGGTAAAGCAACGCACCCGCCTCTACGGTCTCGAGCTGGAAAGTCGCGCCGTCGGCTACGGCAGGATCAACCCGGCGCACGCCCTGGAAATTTTCATCCGTGAGGGTCTGGTCAATGACACGGTCGTATTCCCGCTCGACTTCATTTCGCACAACCGCGCGGTGCGCCAGAAGATCGAGGATCTGCTGACGCGCACGCGGGACAGCGGCTACCTCAATCTCGACGAAGCCGCTTATCGCTTCTATGCCGCGCGCCTCGAAAACATCTCGGCCGTCGCCGAACTGGTGGACCTGGTGCGCGACCGGCGAGGCGCGGAACCGCGCTTTTTGATGATGACGCCGGACGATCTGCGCGATCCCGACACGATCGCCCATGACGCCGCGGCTTTTCCCGCGGACCTGCCGCTCGACAATCGCGCGCTGCCGCTCAATTACGCTTACAAGCCGGGGCAGGTGGACGACGGTGTGACGTTGAACGTCAGTGTGCGCGAAGCGGAAGCGCTGTCCCCGGCCGCGCTGGATTGGGCCGTCCCCGGGCATCTCGCGGACAAGGTGGAACACTATCTGCGGGCCCTGCCGAAGGAGCTTCGCCGCGCGTTCGTCCCGCTGGCCGAGACGGCAAAAAGCCTCGCGGCGCAGGTGGCGGCGCGCGACCGGCTGACGGCGCGCCGCGAGGCGCTGACGGAAGCGCTGGCCGCTGAAATTGAGGAACGATTCCGCGTGGCGCTGGATCCTGCCGTTTGGGATGACAAGCCGTTGCCTGATCATTTGCGCGTCCGGGTGCGGGTGGTGGACGACAAAGGCCGCGAGCTGGCGGCGAGCCGCGAACTCGCCGAGATTGACGCGGCGCTGCATTTGCAGAAACGCACCGCGAGCGCCGCGGTGGCCCGGGTGGAGCCTGAAGCCTGGCGTCGCGCGCGCGCGCAGTGGGAGACGGCGGCGCAGCCCGCGTGGAATTTTGGCCAGATTCCGGAGCGAGTGCTTGTTACGGAGCAGGCGGGAGTTCCGGTCTTCGCGTTTCCCGGATTGCAGGCGTTGAACGAGACGTCCGGACCAGGCAAGGAGGCCTCCGGAGGCGCTGCGCTGCGGCTCTTCAAAACCCCGGAGGAGGCTGCCACGGCCACGCGCGGGGGCGTGCCGGCGTTGTTGGAGCGCCAACTCTCGCACGACCTCGGCTGGCTCGAGCGTGATCTGCGGGCGGTGCGGATGCTCGGCCCGTTACTGAGTACGCTGGTTCCGCCCGACCAGTTGCAGGCCCAAGCGTTTAAATCGATTCGTCGCTGGCTGTGTCAGCGGCGCGTCGAACCGCTGACCGGCGCGACCTTTGGGGCCGTGCTGGATCGGGCCAAGTCCGACCTGCGAGGTCTCGTGCCGAGGTTTTGCGATGTGTTGAAGGAAATTTTGTCGGTCCGGCAGGAATTGCTCGTTCACCCGAAACCGTACGGCGGCCTTGAGGCGGATCTCGCCGCGTTGATTCCGCCCGATTTTCTGGGAGGCACGCCCTATGCTCAGCTCGCCCATTTTCCCCGCTATTTGAAGGCGATGAAACTGCGCGCCGAGCGCTGGCGCCAGAATCCCGCGAAAGACGCGGAACGGGCGGCGCAACTCGCGCCTTATGTGGCGGTAGTGATGAAGCGGCGTTCGTCGGACCACGCGCCCGAGACCGCGACGGCGTTGCGCTGGCTGGTGGAGGAATTCCGCGTCAGCCTGTTCGCGCAGGAGCTCGGCACCGCTGAACCGGTCTCGGCGGTCAAACTCGATCGTGCGCTCGCGGCGGCACCCGGGGACGCCCCCGGTCCTCGAGCCGAATCCGCCGCTCCGCCCAAAGCTATCGTGAGTGCTCCGGTGGGGGCGAGGAAGTCAGCGCCCCTGAAAAACTTCGGCGCGCTCGATAGACTTTTTCCGCGTTAGATCGTCGCTGCGCGGACGTAGGTTGCCCCGGCGAATCGCCCGGCCCGCTTCAATCCGTTTCCTCCACGGTGTTCGGCAGCTCGTTTTTGTCATCCGCGCGACGCGGGAAAAATTGGGCCAGCAGCGTTCCCGCACGTTCGATCCCGAGCGTCAGGCCCGTCGTAAAATCGTTGCGGCGGAAGTGTTCCGCCATGGCCGCGGTCAATTCAGTCCAAAACGGCTCGCCGCATTTGGCGTGCACCGCCGTGTCGCCAATCACCGCAAATGAGCGTGAGCGCGGCACGAGAAAAATGAGCACTCCGTTCCGTGCCACCGTCGCGGTCAGGCCGAGCCGCTCGAACTGGGCCTTGGCCGCCGCCACGGCGTCGTCCGCGGGTTGTCGCGAAATGACCACGCGGATCTCGCCCGAAGTGCGGTCCTCGGCCTGACCAATGGCGGCGACAATCCGCTCGTGGTCGATCTTTGGCGCGGTGGACAGCAGGCTCATCACCATTTTCCTCCCGCGCCACCGCCACCGAAGCTGCCGCCACCGCCGGAAAACGAGCCGCCCCCACCGGACGATCCCCCGCCCCAGCCGCCCCGCGGGCTCTGGCCCATCCAAAGCGACCGCCGGCCACGCCGGGAGTAGAGCGTGTTTCGTTGCAGCCGGCTCATGCCGAACATCACCAGCATGATGACGACGAACGTCCAGAAGCCCACGCCCTTGGATTCAGCCGTTCCGGCTCGGTCTGCCGCCGTGCGACCGGCGCCCCGATATTCCCCGCGGGCGGCGGCCATGATCGCGTGGACGCCGGCGGTCAGTCCGGCATCAAAGTCTCCCGCGCGGAAACGGGGGATCATCTCGTTTTCAATGATTTGTTTGCACAACGCGTCGGGCAACGCGCCTTCGAGTCCGTAGCCGGTCACGATGCGAACGTCGCGGCTCTCCTGAAAAAGAAAAAGCACGGCGCCGTTCTTTCGTTCCTTCTGGCCGATGCGCCATTGCTGCGCCACGCGCACGGCGTAATCCTCCACCGAGGAGTTCGATTGCAGCCGGGGATAAATCGCGACGACGATCTGGTTCGAGGTGTCGCGCTCAAACTGCTGGAGTTCGGCATTCAGCCGGCGCGCGGTTTCCGGCCGCGTGACTCGGGCGTAATCGTTGAAATGATTCGGCGGAGCCGGCGGTATCACCTCGGCCGCCCTCGCCAGGGAAAACGCGGCCAGCGCGATCAGGACCGCCAGCCAAAAGCGACGGGCGCCGGGATGAAAGCACTGTGCGACGAGACCGCGGAGCTGACCGAACCTTTGTCTGGGGCAACTCGACGTGAAAAGGAATGCCTCCCGCCGTCGCTGCGACGCAATCAATCCGGGAAACATGATGGAGCCGTCAGCCGGTCACTCAAGGCCGCGCCGCGGGAGCTTTCTGGCCGAAATCGAATTTCACTTCGGGCGGCCGGTCGGACCCGGGTGTGGCGGTAAAATACGGCCGGGGAGTGTGACCGAACATACCGGCCAGCAGCGCTGCGGGAAACTGCTTGATGGCGGTGTTGTAGTTCTGGACGGCTTCGTTGAACCGCCCGCGTTCGACTGAGATGCGATTTTCCGTGCCTTCAAGTTGCGCCTGCAAATCCCGGAAGGCGGCGGTTGCCCGCAGTTCCGGATAACGCTCCGCGACGACGAGCAGTCGGGAAAGCGCCGAACCCAGGCGCGCCTGCGCCTGTTCGAACTGGGCGAGCTGAGCGGGATCGCCGGGGGCTGCCGCCGCCGGCAGTTGTACGCGACCGACGGAAGCGCGGGCCTCGACCACTGCTGCGAGCGTGGACTTCTCGAAGTTAGCCGCGCCGGAAACTGTGTTGACGAGATTGGGAATCAGGTCGGTGCGCCGTTGGTAGACGTTCTGCACCTGGGCCCAGGCAGCGTCAGCGCCCTGTTGCAAGGTGACCAGACGATTGTAGATGCCGCTCACGGCGAAGCCGGCGATCACGGCCAGGGCGAAGAGGGCGCCGACCACGAGGAGAATGATTTTTCCAGCGCTCATATGGGAAGTTTAAGAAACACAGCTCATGGACCCTCACAAGGCGCTTCGGTGGCGAACCCTGCCGCCGCGCAGAAAATTGGGTCAAAAACGAGCGTCGCTGGGGTGGATTGGGGGTTGCGTGCGCGCGCCGTGCATGCACACTGTGGGGACCCCGAGGTTACTCCCATGAATACTCCGATTTCTGCCATTTTGGAGCGAAAGGGCTCCACAGTTTTCTTTGTTGCACCGACGGCCACCGTTTCGGAAGCCGTCGCGGAAATGAATCGTCACCGCGTCGGCTCAGTGCTGGTGCTGGATGACAGCCGGTTGGTCGGAATTTTCACGGAACGCGATGTGCTGCGCCGCGTGGTCGGTGCCTGCGCCGATCCCAAAAAAACGCTGGTCGCCGCAGTGATGACGCCGGAGGTGATCACGATTTCGCCGGAAACGACGCTGGAGGACACGCTCATGCTCATTACCGAAAAGCGCTGCCGGCATCTGCCCGTGGTAAAGGGTGGCAAGCTGCGTGGCGCGATTTCGATTGGCGACGTTACGCGGTGGGTGGCGGATCACCACCGGGCGGAAGCGGAGCACTTGAAGAATTACATCACGTGCGGATTTTCCGTTTGAGTTGATGGCGCCTTCGGGCGGCCGGCGGTTTAAGGTCGATATTTGACGGCCGGATGAGGCTCTTGCACGGTGCTCCTGCGATGAGAACAACGCTGCTTTTTCTGGTTTCCCTCAGTTTGAGTCTGCCGCTCCGGGCAAAGATTATTGCCCGCGGCATGGCCTACGAGCACGGGGGGGCGAAGCTCGAAGGCTGGCTCGTCTACGACGATGCCCAGGCCACCATCGTGCGCAAGGCGCCGGGGGTCCTCGTCATCCCGGAGTGGTGGGGTCTGAACGACTACCCGAAGAATCGCGCAGAACAGCTCGCCAAGCTCGGCTATGTCGCGTTTGCCGCCGACATGTATGGGAAGGGCGTGGTCACGAGTGATCCAAAAAAGGCGGGAGAATTGGCCGGACAATTTTACGGCAAGCCGTTGATGGCGGAACGGGCGTGGGCC
>JBEENF010000170.1:0-7870 GCA_041192325.1 Verrucomicrobiota bacterium | reverse complement strand
CCGCCGCTTCATTCCTGCGGCGGCGCCGGGAATACCAGACGGACGGTTGTGCCTTTACCCGATGCAGACTCCAACTCGAACGTCGCACCGTGCGTGCCGGCGAGGTGGCGGCAAATGTTCAGCCCCAAGCCTGTACCAGACGCCTTGCTGCTGAACCCGCCGTGCAACGCTCGCCTGACGCGGTCGGCGTCCATCCCCGCCCCATTGTCGGCAATCGTCAGCTCAATGCCTGTTCCGCGCGGGGTCAGCCCGACCGCCACCCGCGTCGCCCCGGCTTCGAGCGCGTTTTTGAAAAGATTTTGAAAAACGCGCATCAGCTCGAAGTGTGAGCCTCGCACCCAGGCTTGTTTCAGCCCGGACGTCTCGATGGCCAAATTGCCAAAGAAAATTACGCGGCGCACCTCTTGCGCAATCGCCACGAGGTCAACCATGACAAATTCGGCCGTGTGCTTCGACGCCAGACGCCAGTTTTCGGACAAATGGTGACAGTATTCCGCCGCCTTTTCGACCATGTCAGCGTAGTCGACTAATTTGCGCGCGGTTTGCGGATCACGCTGACTCAAGGCCCGCGCTTCCTCCGCCACGAGCGAGGCGTAACCGATCACGACGGTGAGCGGGTTGTTGAGGTCATGTACGAGTTCAACCGAGGCGCGCGCCTGCCAGATTTGCGGCTCGTTCTGCTCGATCTCGCGTTTGAGGGCCGCGTTTAATTCGAGGGCCGCGCGGGCTGCCTCTGCGTTCGCGCGCCGCACCCGGGTAGCCTGGGTGTGTTTTCGCACCGCGCCAATCAGCTCGGCGATGTCGGGCGGTTTCCGCAAATACTGGTTCGCGCCGGCGAGGATCGCCTGCTGCGCCGTGACCAATGCGCCGTAGCCCGTCAACATGATGACCGAAACGTGCGGATCCAATTTGCGCAACTCCTCCAGCGCGCGAATCCCATCCATCTCCGGCATGCGGATATCCATGACGACGGCGCTGTAAGGTTTCAGTGCCACCTTGGCCAGGGCTTCCCTCGCTCGTTCCGCGGTATCCACCGTGAACTCAGCGGCGAGGCTGAACGCGATGGATTCGCGTGGCCCGAGCTCGTCGTCAACCACCAGCACTGCCGGCTTTTCGACCGGCGCACTGCCAGGAGAAATAGGTGGGGCCAAGGGGACCCGGGCGGCGGCTGGATTTGTCTCTATCAAAATGCAAGAGGATGGCCCTGCAACAGCGCTGGAACCACCAGCGTAGGTTTGAATATCGCGATTCCTGCTGTCAAGGCACTCATCGGAGTTGAAGCGCCAGCAACCAACCCTGACATTCTTCCCATGCTTTTAATGATTGTCGCGCTTTCCTCCGCTGCAATGGCGGGTGTGCTGGTGGCGCTTTATATGCGCTCACGTGAAGCGGCGCTCCGGGAACGAGTGCAGGCGCGGGACGGCGAAAACGCCCGGATCTCCTCCGAACTCGCGGTGCTGCGCGCGGAAGTCACGCGACTGGCCGCTCTGCACGCACAAATCTCCACGCAGCTCGACGCAGAGCGATCGGCGCACGAGCGGTTAACCAATGAATTCAAGGCACTTTCCACGGACGCCTTGCGGGCCAACCGCGTCGACTTTTTGGAACAGGCCAAGCAGGCGTTCGCGCAGCTTCAGCAGCAATCCGTCGGCGATCTCGATCAACGCAAGCACGCAGTGGAGGCTTTGGTGAAGCCGTTGCGCGAGTCGCTCGACAAAGTCGATGCGAAGATATCCGAGATAGAGAAAACACGAGCCGGCGCGTACGGCGCGCTCGGTGAACAGCTCAGGGCGCTCAATTGCGCGCAACTGCAACTCCAGTCCGAAGCGGCCCGGCTTTCCACCGCGCTGCGTTCCACAACCTACGCGGGAAGTTGGGGTGAGTTGCAACTTCGCCGGGTCGTAGAGATGGCTGACATGCTCTCTTTTTGCGATTTCAACGAACAGGAGTCCTCGGGCGGCTTGCGCGCCGACCTGGTGGTCCGTCTGCCGGGCGGGCAGCGCATCGTGGTCGACGCGAAAACGCCTCTGGAGGCGTTTCGGGCCGCACATGATGCAACCGACGAGTCCGTCCGCGCCGCCCGAATGCTCGAACACGCCCAAAAAGTCCGTGGGCACATCGATAGTCTCGGCGCCAAAAACTACTGGGAACAGTTCCAGCCAGCGCCCGAGTTCGTGGTGCTGTTTCTACCGGGCGACCATTTCCTGACCGCCGCACTGCAGGCGGACAATCTATTGATGGATCGCGCGCTCTCCCGCCGGGTGCTGCTCGCGACCCCGACGACGCTGATCGCGCTCCTCAAAGCCGCCGCCTACGGATGGCGGCAAGAGTCCGTTTCCAAAAACGCCGATGAGATTAGCTCCCTCGGGCGCGCCCTATACGACCGTGTTGCCACCTTTGCCGACAACTTGGACAAAATGGGGCGGGGTTTGGAAACCGCGGTAAAGGGCTACAACACCGCTGTGGGGTCGTTCGAAGGCATGCTGGTGCCGGGCGTTCGCAAACTCGCTGAACTGGGCGCAAAAGGCGCGAAAGAACTTACGCCGCCCACCAGGGTCGATACAGCGCCACGTGAGGTAACGAAACGAAATTGATTCTCGCCGCCATGTGCCTTCGGCCCACCTTTTCTTCCGCCAATGAGTGACGATCCGCCGAGCCCGCCAATCGAAGGCGCGTGGCTGATGATTCGCGCCGAACTGGAGGGCGAGGAGGCGCCCGAAGCCGTGGCGCAGAAGACGGTGCTCGCCTTTGCATCCGGCAACTACTCCGTTTCGTTCGCCGGAGAAGTGATGGATCGGGGGACCTACGAACTTGGCGGCACGCTGGAAGGCCGCACGATTGTGCTCATAGGCGAATCCGGTCCGAATGCCGGACGCACCATTCCGGGCATTTACCAGCTTGCCGGCGACCGCCTGCGCGTTTGCTACGGTCTGGACTGCGTTGCGCCTACCGACTACGAAACCAACTCGGGCGACCAACGTTACCTCGCGATCTACCGTCGAATCCAACGGTAGAACTGCGTCGTGGGTCAAAGGCCGGTTGCTCTTAAGTAACGGCGTGCGGGAACGAAATCCCAGTGGACAGTCGTCGGAATTGTGGGATTTATCGGCGCATTCGATTCGGGTAATCCGCGCTTTTGCGGTGGCCGGGGGTCGAATTGAGTCGAGCACTTGATCATATGAGAATCTGGGACGTTCACACGCATCTTGCCGGCGCATCGGGCACGCCCCGCCAGCGCGCGGAAAAACTGCTCCGTTCTGCCGATCGCCTGGGAGTGGAGCGTATCTTTCTGCACATGGGATCAAATTTCGACGGCGATCCCACCCCCGCGGTCTTACGCCAGCAAAACGACGAGGTGCTCGAGGCCACTCAGGTCGATCCTAATCGGATTTTCGGCTTGGTTTATGTAAATCCCAAATACACGGAGGAGAGTCTGGCGGAGTTTGAACGGTGCGTGGTGCGGGGCCCGATGGTCGGCGTAAAAATCTGGACTGCGGTCCGTTGTTCGGACCCGCGGCTCGACCCCATCATTACGCGCGCGGCAGAACACAAGGCGCTCATCGTTCAGCACACTTGGATGAAGGTGGGTGGAACGCCGCGCGCTCCGGGTGGCGGTAATTCTCCAGGCGAATCCACCACGGACGATTTCGCGATCCTGGCAAGGCGCCACCCCACCGTGCCGTTGGTTTGCATTCATGTGGGCGGTGACTGGGAAATCGGCATTCGCAGTGTCAGCCCCATTCCCAATGTGACGATCGAAGTTTCCGGTAGTTTTCCCACGGAGGGCTTCGTGGAGATGGCGGTGCGCGAGGCGGGAGCCAACCGAGTCATGTTCGGCAGCGACCTCCCGGGCCGGAGCCTCGCCTCGCAATTGGCAAAAGTCATGGGCGCGCAGATCAGCGACGCCGAAAAGGAGCTCATCCTGGGCGGCAACCTGCGCCGGCTTATCGCGCCAATCTTTCAACAAAAGGGTATCAAGCTATGAAAACCACGCCTTTTACCGAAACCCTGGACCGCCGGAATTTTCTCAAAGGATCGCTGGGGGCTGCCGCCGCCTTGGGCCTGAGTGGCAACGGGCGCGCGCAACCCGCGCAAGTAAGTGGGCCGGGCGGCCTGCCCCCCGGTCCCATCACCGACGTGAACGTGAATCTCGAGCGATGGCCTTTCCGCAAGCTTCACCGGGATGAGGTTGCACCCTTGGTGGAGAAACTCCGGAGCGCCGGGATTGCCCAGGCATGGGCGGGAAGCTTCGACGGCTTGCTCCACAAGGACATTGCCTCGGTGAATTCCCGACTCGCGGACACTTGCCGCCGTGAAGGCAAGGGGCTGCTAATTCCCTTTGGCTCCGTGAATCCCACTTGGACAGCGTGGGAAGAGGACGTGCGCCGCTGCCATGAAGTGCACAAAATGCCGGGTATTCGCCTGCACCCCGGTTTCCACGGTTACGCTTTGAGCGATCCGCGTTGCAAGCGTCTGCTCCAGACGGCTGCGGAACGAGGTCTCGTGGTGCAACTGGCGGTCATCATGGAGGACGAGCGCACGCAGCATCCCCTCGTGCAGGCCCCGGCGGTAAACACCGCTCCCCTGCTTGAATTGGTTCAAGCGATTCCGAAACTAAAACTGGTGGTCCTTAATGGCGGGCGGGGATACCGCGGCGACTTGATGAAGCGATTGGCCGAGACGGGCCGGGTGTTTTTCGACATCTCGTGGCTCGAAGGTTCGGAAGCCATTGGCGATCTTTACAAGGACACGCCCGCCACCGTCACCCAGATGCTCTTTGGATCGCACGCGCCGTTGTTTCCCGTCGAGTCTCCGTTAATGAAATTGAAGGAGTCCGCGCTGACGCAGGCCCAACTTCAGGCAATCGCCTCTGGCAATGCTCTCCGGCTGGTCCCAAAAACCTGACACCAAGCTCTGAGCGTGGGGCGTCCGTCACGGCCGGGACATGGAGCCATGACGGTCGCGCGATTGCCCAACGGCAGGGCCCCTAACGCCCGCGTCCGCCGAACGCGCCGGACTGTTTTGTGAGGTTTTTTTCAATACTGCCGCAGACGATGTCGCAGAGCTGGTAGATCGTCGGATCAGTGATCGAATAAAACACCTGCAGACCGTCTTTCCTCCGCGCCAGAACGTGGGAATTCGCGAGCATTTGGAGGTGCCGCGAAACATTGGCTTGGGTTCCGCCGGTTTCGTCGACGAGTTGGCTTACGCTTTTTTCGCGCTCGAACAGCGCGTGCACCAGCCGCAACCGCATCGGTTCGGCCAGCGCCGCAAACCGGCGGGCAATCAGCTCCAAAGCATCATTCGAAAGGGTGCGGGGTTTTTTGAGCGACATGCAGGCGGGAGATAAACGCGGGCTTGACATTTGATCAAGTATATGTGTATTTGCGCATATAGGTCAAATACGAACATGCAAAGCTTCTCCCTCATCCGCCTCCTCGCCGGCTCCTTCACCCTCCTCGGCGTCGCCCTCACTTACTTCGTCAGCCCGTGGGGGTTGCTCATCCCGGCTTTCGTCGGTCTCAACCTCATCCAATCCGTTTTCACCGGGTTTTGCCCGCCCAGCCTCATTCTTCGTTCCCTCGGCTGGCTCGGTGACGACGGCGTCATCCACTGGGGCGGACGCAAGGCCGATCACTAAAACCGAGGCGCGCCCTCCCGGCCTCGCCCACGGCCCGACCTTCACCCACATGAGTTCCTCCGCGATTCGTTTCCTCCTGACCGTGCTCGGAGGCGCCGCCTTTGGTGCAGCCCTGGGCTATTTTGGCCAATGCACCTCCGGCGCCTGCCCGCTCACCTCGACGTGGTGGCGCGGGGCGGTCTACGGCGGACTCATCGGCCTCATCGCCGCCTTCGCGGGGCCGTCAGCCTAAGTCACTCGTTTTGGCCACCGGCCAACCGTCCCTTCGCTCCCATGCGTCTCTCCCGTCTTCACTTTTTCGCCTGTGCCCTCCTGGTGCCGGCTGCCGCGCATGCCGAGTCTTGGACGCTCGACCGCGCCATCGCCACCGCCTTGGAGCGTCACCCGGACGCCCGTTTAGCGCGCGCACGCGTCGAAGGCGCCCAAGCGCTCGTCGACCAAGCCCAGTCCGCATGGCGGCCGCAGGTTACGCTCTCCGGACGATACACCGATACCAACAGCCCGATGATGGCTTTCGGTTCCATATTGAACCAGCGCGCCTTCAATTTCGGCCTCGATTTCAACCACCCCGGCGCCGTCGATAATCTCAACGCCACCGGCGCCGTTGCCTACAATCTCTATGCCGGTGGTCGCGCCACCGCCGGCCGCACGGCAGCCAAGGCGGGCACGGAAGCCGCCGATCTGGATTTGCGCGCCGCACGCCACCGCCTCGTCGCTGAGGTCGTTCGCGCGGCCCTCAATCTCCACAAGGCCCGCGAGGCCGTCTCCGCTGTCGAAGGCGGCGTTCGCGTCTACGAAGCAACCGTGTCCGTCGCGCGCGCGCGGTTTGACGCGGAACAACTCCTCAAGGCTGACCTGCTAAGCCTGGAGGTCCAGCTTGCCCAGACGCGCGAGGCCCTCTCCTCCGCCCGTCACAGCGCCGCGCTCGCCTCCCGGGCTTTTCACTACATCGTCGGTCTTGACCCGACTGAGACGACCGTCGAACTCGTTGACGCCGATCCCGCCCTCGGCCGGCTATCCTTACCTGACTCGCGCGACTTTTCCCAACGTCCGGAAATTCTCGGCCTGCGCGCCCGCGTTCGCGCGGCCGAAGCGATGGTTGACGTCGCCCGCGGATCTCGCCGGCCCACCGTGAATGCCTTTGCCAGCTACCAGTACGATCAAGGTTGGAAAACGGACCGGCACGGCGAAAGCTGGCTCGCCGGCGTCTCGGTCGATCTCAATGTCTTCGATGGTGGGCAGACGACCGGCAAGATCCGCCAGAGCAGCGCCGAACTCACCCAGGTCAAAGAGATGCTTCGCAAGGCCACTCTCGGGATTGGCCTCGAAGTCGAGCAAGCCCGTCTCGCGCACGCGGACGCCATCGAACGCCTCGCCGTATCCGCTCGTGCCGTGGAGCAGGCCGCCGAAAGCGCTGCGCTGACCCGCGCCCGTTTTGCAAAGGAAGCCCTACTGGCGGCCGACCTCATTGGCGCCGAGACTCGCCACCTCGAAGCCCGCCTCCGCCGCACAGTCGCGGAAGCGGACGAGCGCCTTGCGCTGCTGGAATTCCGGCGCGCCCTCGGCCTCACGCCACTCCCTCAACCCTGATCCATTTAAAAATGAATCCCGTCCGCCGCTTGCTTCTTCCCACCGCCCTTGTGCTCTTGGCGGGCTGTGGCAAACACCCTGCCACCGCCGCCTCCGTCAATCCCGTTGCCGCCCTCCCGCCCGCAAAAATTCGCGTCGCAATGGTGCGCGCGGAGCAACTCGCCACCCTTACCGAAATTACCGGCACGATCCGCCCCCTGCAGCGCGCGACGCTCGCCGCCAAGGTCATGGGGACGATCGATGAATTTCCCATAGCCCTGGGACAACGCGTGGCCGCCGGCGACATCCTGTTAAAAATCTCCGCGGCCGAAATCACGGCACGGGTCACCCAAGCACAATCCGCACTCAACGCCGCGCGGCGCGATCTTGAGCGGGAGCGGGACCTACTCTCAAAAAAAGCGAGCACGGCTGATATGGTCCGCGGACTTGAGGACCGTTTTGCCGGCACCCAGGCCATGGTGCGCGAGGCCGAAGTGATGCTCGGTTACGCCACACTGCACGCCCCTTTCGCCGGTGTGGTGGCCCGCAAATTCGTCAACGCGGGCGATCTCGCTTCGCCCGGCGTTCCGCTCCTCGAACTGGAAGGCGCCGAAGCCTTCCAAGTCGAAGTCGCCGTGCCGGATTCCCTGGCCGCAAACC
>JBEENF010000169.1:0-7902 GCA_041192325.1 Verrucomicrobiota bacterium | reverse complement strand
CACCACCGCGTCGCGCGCGATCACATCCTTCATGAATTGGATGGTGCCGGCGTTGTCTGCCACCGGGGAGGTGTTGGGCATGCACACGACGGTGGTGAAGCCACCGGCGGCGGCGGCGCGGGATCCGCTGCCGATCGTCTCCTTGTGCGTTTGGCCCGGCTCCCGAAAATGCACGTGGATATCGACAAGGCCCGGACATGCCACCAGGCCACGGGCGTCAATTTTTTTGGCGCGAGGCTTCGCGGCGGCAGGCAGCGAGGGCACGAACTTGCCGTCGACCACGAACAGGTCGCCCACCGCATCGCGTTTGGCGGCAGGGTCGATTACCCGGGCGTTTTTTATCCAGAGAGTCGGCATGGAGGAGGTGGCCACAAAAGGCGCAGGAAACGCAGGAAAGGCTCAGGGAAGTTGGTTTGGGACGAATTGCATCATTCCGCCGGCATCACGTTCTCCGGTTGGCCACCGGCGCAAAGATAGAGGACGGCCATGCGGACGGCGATACCGTTGCTCACCTGCTCGAGGATCACGCTGCGCTCGCCATCCGCGAGTTCGCTGTCGATTTCCACGCCGCGGTTGATGGGCCCGGGATGCATGATGATTGCCTTCGGATTGAGCCACGACGCGCGGGCGGCGTTGAGACCAAACATACTGGTGTATTCTCCGAGCGAAGGAAAATGCCCGGCAGCCTGCCGTTCGTGCTGGATGCGGAGCAGCATGACCACCTCGGCGTCGGCGAGCGCTCCCCGCAGGTCATGCGAAACACTGACCCCCATTGCGGTGAACCACTTTGGCACGAGCGTCGACGGCCCGACCAGCGTTACGGCCGCGCCCATCTTGGTCAGCGCGTGAATATTCGATCGGGCTACGCGGCTGAAAAGGATATCGCCAAGAATCACCACCTTGCGCCCGCGCAAGGAGCCGAAGTGCTCCGTCATCGTGAAGGTATCGAGCAATCCCTGCGTCGGGTGTTCGTGCGCGCCGTCGCCGGCATTGATCACCGGAATGTTGAGGATCCGAGACAGGTAGAGGGGCGATCCGGCGGCCGCGTGCCGGATCACGATCATATCGGCTTGCAACGCCTGGATGTTTTCAGCCGTGTCCCGCAGCGTTTCGCCCTTGGTCGTGCTGCTGCTTGCGCCGTCCAGTGAAATCACATCGGCGCTCAAGCGTTTGGCCGCCATGTCGAACGCCATGCGCGTGCGCGTGCTGGGCTCGAGGAAGAGATTGACGATCGTCTTGCCCCGCAGCGCCGGCACTTTTTTGACGCTCCGTTTCAGCGTGCGTTTGAACGCCGCGGCGGTGGCGTGGATCTGCTCGATTTCGGCGAGGGAGAGTTCCTCGACGGTGATCAGGTGGCGGCGGTTCCAGGACATTGATTGAAGACGCGGTCGGAAGGCAGTGGACTGGCCGGGGGTTATTTGGCGGGTTTCACGTTGATTTCATCACGCTTGGGATTCAGGCGATCGAGTACGACGACCACTTTTTCGTCGTTCGCGACCGTGAGGGTGAGCCCAGTGTAATCGGCCGATACGGGGAGCAGCCGGCCACCGCGATCGACCAGCACCGCCAATTCCACTTTGGCGGGACGGCCGTGGTCGAACAGTTCGTCAAGGGCCGCTTTGACCGTGCGCCCGGAGAAGAGCACATCATCCACGAGAATGACGGTCGCGCCCTGGACGTCCGTGGGAATATGCGTGGGCGCAAACTCCTTTGGGATGGGGTGTCGGCCGATGTCATCGCGATGAAAGGAAATATCGAGGGTGCCGACGCTCGCCGGCGGGCTGCCGGTTTGGGTGGCCAGCCGGGCGGCCAGACGCCTCGCGAGTTCGATGCCGCCGTTGGCGATCCCCAGCAGCAGCAGCTTTTCCTTTCGCTCACGGCGCTGGGAAATAGCCTGCGCGAGCCGCTCAATTGCAGCCTGAATCGCCCCGCAGTCTAAGGTCTTGGATGTGGCCACCGCGGTGTGTTGTGACGCGGGCTGGGAAAGGAGGGAAGATTTTTCTGACCCTTGGCGGCAATCCAGCCTTCGCGCCGTTCGGGTCGTGCTTTTGGAGCCGAATCGTCGTCATGAGCGTCAGGCGGAATTTGCGAGACGCGCCAAATGAGCTGCAATCGAGTGAAGGAGTGACGCGAGCGCGAAAACGTGGGACTAATTGCGACATGAGCAAAGCAACATTCGGCTTGGGTTGCGTCGGGTTGATCGCGGTGGCGGCGGGTTTTTTTATGCAGCATCGCGGAATTCTCTCCCTGCGCCGCGAGGTCGCGATGTTGCGGAATGAGCTGCGTCTGGCGGGGGCCGAACGCGCAGCCCGCCCGGCGCCCCGTCCGATTGTCGCGGCGGATGGTGCCGCAGCGCCGAGTCGGGCCTCCGATGGTGAACGCGAAGATCTCGCCCGCTTGCGCGAAGAAATAGCGGCTCTGCGCAAGAGCACCACGGCCTTGGCGGAATTGGCGCAAACAGCCCAAGCGGCGCAGGCGCTCGCGAAATCGTCGACCTCCGTGGCGACGAAATTGGCGCCGGTGAGTGAATGGAAAAACGCCGGTCGGGGCACCCCGGCGGCCAGCACGGAGACGGTGCTCTGGGCGGCCGTGGGTGGAGACGTCGAAACCCTGGCGAACACCCTCACGTTCACCGATTCCGCCCGGCTCAAAGCGGACGCCTGGTTCGCCGGTCTTTCCGACAACACGCGTCAGCAATACGGTTCGCCGGAAAAAGTGCTGGCGCTGATGATCGCCCGCGAGGCGGAGGGCGTATCCGGAATGCAGGTGCTCGGACAAAAAGAGATCGGGCAGGGCGATGTCGGCCTCCGGTTGCGCTTTGCCAATGCCGATGGCAAGACCAAGGACCAAAACTTTCTCCTGCGACCGGGCGCGGATGGCTGGCGAATGGTGCTGCCAGACAGCGTGGTCGAGAAGTACGCCGGCCAGCTATCCGGCGCCAAGCGGCCAGGAAACTGACGGCGCCGCGGCGTAGCTCCCAACGCCAGGCGACCGACACTTTTAGGCCAATGAGAGTTCGACTCCGCCGCGTGAGGCGTTGACGGTGGGGGAATGAAGAAGGAAGACGCCTCCATTGCGCAGCCCGTGACCGTTCGCGGGGCGCCGATCGAACTTTGCCAGTTTATGAAATTCGGCGGCTTGGCGGACAGTGGTGGTTCGGCCAAGCAGTCCGTGGCGGAGCGCCGGGTGTTCGTAAATGGAGTTCTTGAATTGCGCAAACGCCGCCAGCTTTTGGCCGGAGACCGCGTCACTTTCGAGGGCCGGACGATTGTGGTGCAGGTGGGCTGAGCCGCTGCGCCGCATGCCTTTCTCCTCGCTAAAACTTTCCGAGCCACTGCTCCGCGCGGTTGCCAGCAAGACGTATCCGAGCCCCACGCCGATCCAATCGGCCGCGATTCCCGCGATTCTCCGTGGCGCCGATGTCCTGGCGACCGCCCAAACCGGTTCCGGCAAGACCGCGGCGTTTATGTTGCCGCTGTTGCAGCAACTGGCTGCACGGCCGCGGGAGCCGGGCCGGTTTGCCCGCGCCCTTATCCTGGCGCCGACCCGTGAGCTCGCGGCCCAGGTGGGGGAGGCGGCGCGCCGCTACGCTCGTTTCATTTCCCCGCCGCTGAAAACGCTGGTCGTGTACGGCGGGGTCTCGATCAACCCGCAGATGCTGGCGTTGGGCGGCGGCGCCGATGTACTCGTGGCCACACCCGGGCGGTTGCTCGACCTCGTTGATCATCGCGCCGTCTCGCTGGCGGCGGTGTCGGTGCTGGTGCTGGACGAAGCGGACCGTTTGCTCGCCCTCGGATTTGCGGCGGAACTCGCGCGCGTCATCGCCCTTCTGCCCGTGCGCCGCCAAAGTTTGCTCTTCTCGGCGACCTTTCCCCCTGAAGTGGAGACGCTCGGCCGTGGTCTGCTGCGAGAACCGGTGCGCATCGATGTGCCAGCTGCGCCCGCCACCGCGCCGGACATTCTCCAGCGCGCGATCGAAGTCGACGCGCCTCGCCGGACCCAGTTGCTCCGGCATCTGGTGCAGACGCACAACTGGGCCCGCGTGCTGGTGTTCGTGGCGACCAAATACGCGACGGAACACGTGGCAGACAAACTGCGCCGCGCCGGCCTGCAGGCCGATGCCCTCCATGGCGATCTGAGCCAGGGAGGACGCACCGGCGCGTTGGCAGATTTCAAAGCGGGCAAAACGCAGGTGTTGATCGCGACGGACGTTGCGGCGCGCGGCCTCGACATTGTGGGGCTGCCGGCGGTGGTGAATTTTGATCTTCCGCGCTCGGCCGCCGATTACGTGCACCGCATTGGACGAACGGGACGGGCGGGGGCGGCGGGAGTCGCCGTGAGCTTTATCAGCGCTGAGACGCATGCGCATTTTCGTCTTATCGAAAAACGGCACGGCCTCAGTCTGCCTCGGGAGCAAATCGCCGGTTTCGAGCCTGATGACCAAGCTCAAAAATAGTCGCACATGAAACACGCGAAGCGTGGCGGCATGCGCTCACTCTTTCGCGCGATCGTGAAGGGCCGCTTTGGCTTCTTCCACCCGCTCGACCCAGAACGTGACAGGGGTCAGTCCGTTGCCCCGCATTTCCCTTGCACCTTTCTTTTCTGCCTGTGCGCGGCGCCGCTGCTGGCTCAGCCGCCGGGAGGCTTCACACCGGAGGAAGCGATCAGGCGGATGACGCTGGCTGACGGACTGGAGGTCAAGTTGGTCGCAGCCGAGCCTGATGTGCGCCAGCCGATCACCGTGAGTTTCGATGAACGCGGCCGCATGTGGGTGATCGAATACCTCCAGTATCCCAAGCCGGCCGGCCTCACGCCGGTGAAGGTTGACGAGTATTTGCGCATCACGTTCGACCGCGTGCCGGAGCCGCCGCCCAAGGGTCCCAAGGGCGCTGACAACATCTTGATTTTCGATCGTCCCGACGCGAATGGCCGGATGCAGGACGCCAAAAAATTCGTGGGGGGCCTCAATCTGGCGGCCGGCATGGCGCTGGGCTACGACGGGGTTTTCGTCATGCAGCCGCCCTATCTGCTGTATTACGCCGACAAAAACCGGGACGATGTCCCAGACGGTCCGCCCGACGTGCTGTTGTCCGGTTTCGGCATCGAAGATGCGCATGCGCTGGCCAACTCATTGCAGTTCGGCCCCGACGGCTGGCTTTACGGCGCCCAGGGCAGCACGGTAAAATCGAACGTCAAGGGCGTCGCATTCGAACAGGGGATCTGGCGGTATCATGTTCGCTCGAAGGTCTTCGAGCTTTTCGCCGAGGGCGGCGGCAACACGTGGGGCTTGGATTTCGATGCGCAGGGCAACGCCATCGCGGGCACCAATTACCTCGAGGTGGCGCTGCACCAGGTTCAAGGCGCCTACTATGTTAAAAATTTTGGCAAGCATGGCGAGCTGCACAACCCCCATGCGTTTGGTTACTTCAACCACATTCCCGTCGACAAATTTGTCGGGGGGCACCTCACGACGGGCGGAATCGTTTATCAAGGCGGCGCGCTGCCGGCGCGTTATAATGGCGCTTACATTGCCGGCAATCCCCTGACGAACGCCCTTTTCTGGCACACGTTCGAGCGCGATGGATCGAGCTTCAAATTGACGTATCGCGGAGAATTTCTCGTGGGCAATGACACGTGGTTTCGCCCCATCGACGCCCTGACAGGGCCGGACGGCGCCGTGTATGTGCTCGACTGGTACGACAAGCGCATCGTCGATGTCGATCCACGCGATAACTGGGACAAGACGAACGGCCGAATCTATAAAGTACAAGCGGCGGGAGCGAAGCCCATTGCGCCGTTCGACCTCGGGCGAAAATCATCCGCCGAACTGGTCGCCTTGTTGGGCGACAGGAACGAATGGTTCAATCAGATGGCGCGGCAACTCCTCGCGGAGCGGCGGGACGCCGGTGTTTACGGAGCATTGCGGGATGGAGTGTTCGACCATTCCGGTCGCAAGGCGCTGGAATCGCTCTGGGCTCTTTACACCAGCGGAGGATTCAACGACGCGGTGGCGATGAAGGCCCTGAATCACACCAATGAAGATGTCCGCGCGTGGACAGTTCGGCTGCTCGGAGACGCGAAGGAAGTCTCGCCCGAGATGGCGGAGCGTTTGGCTTCGCTCGCCCGATCCGAGCCCAGTCCCGTCGTGCGGAATCAAATGGCGTGCTCGGCCAAGCGACTGTCGGGCGGGGCCGCGTTGCCCGTGGTGCGAGGCCTGTTGCACCGCGACGAAGATATTCGCGACCCCCAGATTCCCTTGCTGCTCTGGTGGGCGGTGGAGAGCAAAGCGACGTCAGACGTTGAGGGCGTGTTCGGGCTGCTCGCGTCGGCGGCTGACTGGCAGGCGCCGATTGTCCGCCAGTACGTCGTCGAAAGGCTCGCCCGGCGGTATGCGGCCGAAACGAGTGATGCGAACTTCGTGCTTTGTCGCCGGTTGCTCGCGCTGGCTCCCTCTGCTGCCGAACGAGACCTTGTGCTTCAAGGGCTGGAAAAGGCATTTGAAGGACGAATCCTGTCCGAGCCGCCGGCGCCGTTACAGGGAACGCTGGCGGAATTTTGGAGCCGCGGCAGCCCGTCGCCACTCCTGGCGCGATTTGCGGCGCGCCTGGGAAACGCTGACGCCATGGCGCGACTGCGGGCTCTGACCGGGGACACCGGCGTGAGCGAGGGGGATCGCGTCGCGGCGCTGAAGCTTCTGGGCCAAGCGGCTGAACCGGCAAGCATTCAACCCATGCTGAATCTGCTTGGCAAAGGCAGCGGCGAAAGTGTCCAGACCGCCGCGCTGGCGGCGCTGCAATCCTACTCCGATCCGCAGGTCGCCGCGCGCGTGCTTGCCGCCTATCATGGTCTTAGTGAGCGCGTGCGGGTTCACGCCCGCGCTCTGCTGGAAGCTCGGGCCCCGTCGGCGTTGCTCCTATTGCAGGCGGTGGACGCAAAGCAGATTGCCGTGAAGGAGATTCCCTTGGGCGAAGTGCAGAAGATGTCGCGTTTTTCCGCCGGAGGCATTCCGGAGTTGCTGGCCAAACACTGGGGCCGCGTTTCGGCGCAGCCGAAGGGCGAGGACCGGGCCATGGTGCACACGTTCGAACTTGTGCTTACCGACGGCAAGCGGTTGGGGCCGAAGTTTGCGGGCAATCCATCGCGCGGCCGGGCAGTTTTCCAGAAGTCCTGCGCAGTTTGCCATTCGTTGTTCGGCGAGGGTGGAAAATTTGGGCCGGATCTCACCGCTGCCAACCGCCGCGATACCCAGTTCATGGTGGAGAACATTCTCTACCCGAGTCTCACGATCCGACCGGAGTTCATCAGTTACAACGCGGTGCTGCAAGATGGTCGCGTGTTGAGTGGGTACGTGGCCGAGAGTGCGCCTGACTCCGTGACGATACGCGATGTCACCGACCAGCGAACGTTGGTTCCCCGCAGTGAGATCAAATCCCTCGAGGCGTCCGCCGTGTCGCTGATGCCGGGCGGATTGTTGGAGGCAATGGAGCCCCAGGAAGTCCGGGATCTCTTCGCTTATTTGCAGGGCGACGGGCCGAAATAACGCTGCGCGGATACGGGCGCCGCCAATGGCGGGATTTCGCGCGGTCGCGAGGGTGATCGCCGTTTCCTTGAGCCACATTCGTCGCGAGGTGAAATTTGCGAAAGCTGATGTTGCGCCGGTTGGTCTTGGTATACCAGTTGCCAAAATCGGCGACTGCACCATCCCGGCTGGTGCTCGTCACACGGTGACTCTCTGCCGGAGAAGCGCTTGTTTCACCAGGATTGTGCGCCGAACCGCCTGCAGGGCCATGCGAGTGTGAAACACCAGCCACATGGTAACGCCCAGCAATTTTGCGCCGTCCTCCGCCAGATAAAATTTGCGTGGCCCTGTTGCGAGGACGTCGACGCCCACCGACACCGCAA
>JBEENF010000168.1:0-7909 GCA_041192325.1 Verrucomicrobiota bacterium | reverse complement strand
ATCAAGTCACGCCTGACCGCCTACGATTTGTTCAACAACGGGTCGCTGACCTGGACCTATGTGGGCGCGGCCAACGACCAACTCAACCCTCGCACGGTAATGCCGGCGCACACCCTTCAGGTGTTCGATCCTAAGCAGAACGACAATGTGCCGAGCTTGAACATTCCGATCCCGAACACGACGACGATGTACGAGCTCTTCAAGAGCAACCCCAGTCACTTCGTGGAGAATGAGTACAACAATTTCGTCACCAAATACACCAGCCCGCGCGCGGTGAAGGAGCAGGTGGATTCGGCTTACGTCGAATTCAACACCCGCTGGCAGAAACTGCGCTTCAACCTCGGCGTTCGCGAGGAGCGCACCCGCACGGTGGGTCGCGTCTATGACCTGCTTCCGACGGCGCTCGTGCGCGCGGCCGGCTACACGCCGAATACGATCCCGTTTGTCACCTATCAGTATCGCAACTTCCAGCGCCGCAATCGCTATGGCGGGTATGAGAACACATTCTTGAGCGGGGGCCTGAAGTACGCGATCACGCCCAGCCTTGTGGTGCAGCTCGCGGCCAACCAGTCGATCGGCCGCCCCGATTACAACAATCTTGCCGGCGCCATTTCGGTGGATGAAACGAACCTGATCGTGCGCCTCCCCAATCCCGACATGAAGCCGGAAACGTCCGACAAGTATTTTGTCAGTGCGCAATACTACATCGAGCCGGCGGGCACGCTCAGCGTGTCGGCCTACACTCTGAACGTGCGCAACATGGGCACGAACAACACGCAGGTATCGGCCGAGGCCTCAGGCTACGCCAACGACCCCGAATACGCCGGCTACACCTTCCTCCGTCCCACGAATCTCGACGGCGTGCGCAAGATCAAGGGCGTGGAATTAGAATACAGCCAGCAACTGGTTTTCCTGCCGGGCTTCGCCCGCGGCATTTCGGTGTTTGGCTCCATCACGCGCGTGATTCCCGACATTCAGCTGGTCAGCGTCGCCCCGAAGTCTGCCAACGGGGGCCTTCGCTTCAGCAACCAGAAATTCAATCTGCAACTCCGTAGCACCTGGGCCGCCGCCCGCATCAACTCCATCGCGGCGACGCAAACCCAGTGGCAATACGAGCGCATCATGTTTGATGTGAGCGGCGGTTACCGCTTCAGCTCGCGCTATGATCTTACCATCAGCGGACGCAATATCGCCAACTCGCCGATTCAGGTTTACGTCGACAAACCCAACCAGCTTCAGCGCCAGTTCAATTACGGCGCCGTGTGGACCGTCGGCCTGCGCGCGGTGTTCTGATCGCTTCTGTTGAATCGGCCCCTCGCCGCACGGCGGGGGGCCGATTTTTTTTATCCCGGCTCTGGGTCCGGATCGGGCGGCGCCCCTCGGCCGCGAATCGGCCGCTGCCGGCCCGCGCCGCTAATCGAGGGATTGATCGGCCGTCTCAGCCTTCGCATTCACCGCCTGGGCCAACTGCGTCAGCTTACGGTCCGTCGTCTCCTCCTCGTCGATCGTGGCTTTCAAGAGCTCGGCGGCGTCATCAAGATTGAGCACGCGGGCGAAAGTGCAGACGCTGCCGTACCCGGCAATTTCGTAATGCTCCACCTTTTGGGCCGCCACGATCAATGCGGCATCCAAGACGTCGGGGTCGGCATCCTGGTCAATCGTGTCGCGGGCCTCCGCAATCAAACCCTGCATTGCCTTGCAAGTTTTGCCGGATGGGGAGGAGCCCAGCGCGTTGAAAATGCGTTCGAGGCGGCGAACGTGCTCCCGCGTTTCCTCCAGGTGGGTTTCGAATCCCTCCTTCAGTTCGGGAGATTTTGCCGCTTGGGCCAGCAGTGGCAGCGATTGAATGAGTTGTTGTTCGGCGTCGTAAAGATCGCGCAATTCGTGGATAAAAAGATCTTCCAATGTTTCGAGTGATTCCATGGCGGCAGTGTGGTTGAGGTTGAGGTCCGGGCGGTCGCCGGATGACTCACCGTAGTGCAAGAAGCGGGTTCGGTCATCCGGGAGCGTTCACCAAATTGCCTTGGTGGAAAACCGGACTTGCGGTGAACCACTGCGGCACGGCCCGCAAATTGGCGCGCGCTTGCGGCGTTGCTTTCAGGGAGAAGCCGCCTGCCGCGGGAGGGCGTAACACTTGCAAACGAGCGGGAAACAATTTTCGGCTGGTGTCGGGGCAGGGCGCACCTCAACTGTGATCGGTCTTTAGATGCCCCCGACGCTCGTTGCGACCTTGCACCACATCATCTCTGCGGGCCCCCGGGCAGTTGCGCATCCAATTTTTAGACAAACCCCCTTTGACCCGACCTTAATCACATGAATCGAATCATTCCTGCTGCACTTGCCTGTATTGCCCTTACCCTCCTGGTGCCCCAATCCGGCTATTCCGCCGACAGCCCTGCTGCCGTAGCCCCGCTGCGCACGGGCGTTATCACCGGGCAGGTGAGCAATGCCGCCACCAATGCCAACCTTGACGGAGCAATTGTCGGCCTTGAAGGCACGGGCTATACGGCGGTGACCGAGCGGGACGGAAAGTTCCGGTTGTCCGTGCCTGCGGGCAGTTACACCTTGGTCGTTTCCTATACGGGCTTGGACTCGCAGAAAGTGCCGGTGGTGGTTGAAACCGGAGCTGCCGTGGTGCGGGACATCGGATTGACGGCGGGTATCTACCGGCTGGAACAATTTACCGTGGCGGGCGAGCGCGAAGGCAGCGCGCTGGCGACCACCCGGCAACGGCAGGCACCCAACGTGAAAAACGTGGTGGCCGGCGATGCGTTCGGCACTGCGACCGAGGACAACGTGGGCGCGTTCCTGCAGAAGCTCCCCGGCATCAACATCGTCAGCGACACCGGTCTGGTGCGCGAAGTGATGGTGCGCGGCATCGATTCGAGCCTCAACACGGTGGCGATGGACGGCGTGCAGATGGCCAACACGAATTCCTCCGGCACCAACCGATTTTTCGACTTCCTGCAGGCTTCGCTTTCCATGGTGGAAAGCATCGAAGTGACGAAGGCGCCGACCCCGGACATGCCGGCCAGCTCGATCGGCGGGAGCATCAACATGGTCACTCGCACCGCGTTCAGCCGGTCCAATCCCCGCTCGTTTACCTATTCGATCGGCGCGGTGCACAAGCTCGGTCGAATTGGCGGACAGGCCGAACCCGAAAAGCGCTGGCATTCAGAGCCGATCCGCGGGGTCACGCCGTCCCTGGCCTTCACCTACTCGGATGTTTTGGGCAGCAAAAAGAACCTGGGGATTTCCTTCAGTTACTCGCGCAACACCCAGTTTGGCGGCTCGAAGGATGCGCTCTTCAATTACCAGGCAGTGGTGGCGCGCCCGGCTTACATTCGCAATGTCAGCGAACGCGTCACTGCGGCCGCCGGTCCGCACACCCGGCGCAACATGAATCTGAAGCTCGAATACAAGCTCAGCGAACGGACCGTGATCAGCCTGACGGGCGTGCACAACCTGTATCACGAGAATCCTGAAACCCGGACCCACCTTTTCCAAACCGGGGACGCTGCCGCCCGGTTCGCGCCGGGCTATAGCGAAACGTATTCCGAAGCTCTGCCCAATGTTGCGACCATCGCGCAGATGACCGAGACGGCCTATGACAACGTGAGCAACAACTACCGTTTTCAGTCCGCAGTCGTGCATAAACTGGACGGCATGGAAATAAATTATAGCGGCACGGTTTCGATGTCGAATGGCTATCAGTATTACGCGCCGTTCGAGCGCAGTTTCCCCGGCCGGCCCAAGGGCACGTTTACGTTCGCCGGTCTGACGAACATCGGATTCATCGTGGATCGGCGCCGGGACCCGGCCTGGCCGCTCATCACCCAGACCTCGGGGCCCGACGCGTATAATCTGAACAGCTACACGACGCTGACGATGACGCAGAACCACAACAGTGCCGACGCGATCATCACGGAAGGCCGGTTTAACGTGAAAAAGAACTTCGAACTGGCTGTGCCCACCTTTGTAAAGACCGGTTTCGAATACCAGCAGCAACGCCGCGAGCGCGACAACAAGCAGCACCAATACACCTTCACCGGCCCCGGTGGTCTCGGCCAGTTTCTTGATCGCAGTTCATGGGTAAACAAATCCATCAACGGTCAGCGCCAGGCCCCGTGGGCGGACCTGCTGTATTTGGCGCAGTACAAAGAAGACCATCCGGAATATTTCCCGGAGAATCTGAGCTACAAGTATGTGCAACGACTGCAGAGCCTGCAGGACGTGCGGGAATCCATCGCGAGCGCGTATGTGATGGGCAACGTGCAGATCCAGCGGCTGGGCATCCTGGGCGGCTTGCGGGTCGAGGAGACGAGCACGCAAGGAAACGGACCGGTCAACCGCTCCGTCAACCCCGCGGAAGCCGCCCGGCGGGCGGCGTTTGTCGGTACGTTGACGGAGGAGGAAATCAAGCGTCGCGCCTATTATGATTGGGGTGATCGCATTCACTCTGAAGGCAAATACCGGAATGTGTTTCCCGGCATTCATTTCAAATATGCCGATCCTTCGGGCCTGATCGGCCGCGCGAGCTATTCCACCAGCATTGGCCGCCCCGGCATTGCCTCGATTATCCCGAGTCTGACGGTGAATGAACAGTCCGAGCGTCTGACGGTGGCCAACACCTCCCTGCGGCCGCAGCGGGCGAACAATTTCGACTTCAGCTTGGAATATTATTTCGAACCCATCGGGCTGTTTTCCACCAGCTTCTTTTTGAAGGAAGTCAGCGACTTCATCTATACCGACTCGAGTCGGGTGGTGCCCGCCGGCGCGGCCAACGGATTTGACGGCTTGTATAGTGGCTACGCCATCACGACGACGGCGAATGGCGGCAACGCGCGCTACCGCGGCTTCGAGGTCAACTACCAGCAGCAGTTCACCTTTTTGCCCGGGTTATGGAGCGGTTTTGGCCTGAATATGAATTACACCCAGTTGCAGACCAAGGGTGACTACGGCGGAGCCGTCGCCACCACCCAAGTCGCCGGTTTCCGGCCGCGGACGGGTAACATCTCGCTCAATTACCGCCTGAGCAAATACGAGGTGCGGGTGCAGACCAACTGGCTCGACACCTACCTGACGAGTGTTTCCACGAATGCGGCCCTGCTGACCTATGAAGCCCCCCGCGTGATCACGTCGGCAAAATTCACCTACAAGGTTTCAAACCGCGCGACCGTGTATTTGAATTGGGATAATATTTTCAAGCGGGCCGAGGTCAGCAGCTACCGGGCCTACAGCGACCGGGTAGCCACGACACGCATGGTTTACCCTGGAATCGCCGCCGGCATCCAGGGCCGTTTCTAACCCCGCAAGCGGGCGCTGGGCGGCCAGCCGTTCCGTCATTGCCGCCCCGCCCCGGGGCGGCGCCTTTCCAGCAACCAATTTCGATCCTTTGAACGCCATGCGACATTTCCTGATGTTTGGTTTGGCCGCGGCGGCCGTGTGCCTTTCCCTCCCCGCCCAGACGGGGCCGAAAGCGGATCTGGAGTTGATGCGGATTTTGGCTCCGACCAAGGAGCCGCGCGGCCGGATCAACGCGGTCGATCTCACGTGGGAGGCCTGGCAGAAACGCACGGGCGAGTTGCCGCCCGAATTTGCCAAGATGCGTTCCCATCCTTTTGCGCCCGATCCCCTGGAAGGCGTGCGAACGCGCGAGCAATGGGAGGCGCGGCGCGTGGAACTGAAAAAGCAGGTCGAGCAGTGGATCACCGGTCACATGCCACCTGCTCCGGGCAATGTGCGCGCGAAGATCACGAGTGAAACCCGCGATGGCGGCGCGCTGGTGCGCGATGTTCTGCTGGAATTCGGGCCTGAGCACCGCGGGCGGCTGCACGTCCAGGTCATCATTCCTGCGGGAAAGGGGCCGTTTCCGGTTTTCCTCACCAATCACAGCCGCGCCCGTCCGTGGGTGGCGACGGCGGTGGCGCGCGGTTACATCGGTTGCATCTATCAGGCGACCGACCCGTATTATGGGGAGGAGGACGACTCCGATAAATTCATCGAGCTGTATCCTGATTATGATTTTTCGTGTCTCGCCCGCTGGGCCTGGGCGGCGAGCCGCGCGGTCGATTACCTCGTGACGCTGCCGGAGGTGGATGCGAAGAAGATCGGCGTGACGGGGCACTCGCGCAACGGCAAGCAGGCCGTCATGGCCGCGGCCTTTGACGAGCGCATCGGCGCCGTGATTGCCTCGGGCGGCAATACCGGCGAAGCGAACCTTTGGCGTTACACCAGCGATCCCTTCGCGAACGAAACCATGGAGCGGATCATCGAGGTCAACCCGCACTGGTTCTCGCTGCGGCTGCGCTTTTTCATCGGGCGGGAAGACAAGCTGCCGGTCGACCAAAACACCTTGTTTGCGCTGATTGCGCCCCGCGGCGCGCTGCTCGCGTCGGCCTACACGGAATCGGCCAACAGCGCGCTGGGATTCGAGCAGAGCTTCCGGTCGGCCAAAAAAGTTTACGACTTTCTCGGCGCGCCGCAAAATCTCGGTCTGCACCTGCGACAGGGGCTGCACGCCACCAGTTCGGGCGACATTGAACAGTACGTCGACTTTTTGGACAGCGTATTTGGACGGAGCAAAAAGCCCGTGCCGCAAAATTTCATTTTCGGTTACAGCTTTGAAGACTGGCTGAAGACCTCGGGCGAGAAGAAGCCGGCGCGCGCGGGCGCAGAAAAGTTGCGCTGGGCGCTCGGTGAAGAGCCAGCGCTGATTTCCTTTCGGAAGGCGACCAATCCCGGACCGGTGCTCGCCGGGGACGGCGGATGGATCCGGCAGATCGCGCCGTTGCCGACGGACCGCTCGATGAAAGTCGTCCCGGTTTCGCTCGCAACCGACATCAAGGCGGACCTCTACCTGCCGGCGGCCGGGGGAAAAAAACTACCGCTGGTGATTTGGCTGCATCCCTACGCCCATGCGAATGGCTACGCGTGGAAGGCAAAGCCGCCGTTCGTGGAACTCATCCGCCGCGGTTACGCGGTGATGTCCTTTGACCAGATCGGTTTTGGCACGCGGATTGAACACGCGAAGGAATTCTATACCCGTTATCCGCATTGGTCTTTGCTCGGCAAGATGGTGGCAGACACCCGCGCGGCGATCACAGCCGCGACGCAGCACGAGGACATCGATCCCGCGCAGATCTATCTGCTGGGCTACGCCCTGGGCGGCAAGATTGGACTATGGACGGCCGCACTGGATTCACGGGCGGCGGGGGTGATTTCGGTGGCGGGGATCACGCCGCTGCGGACCTCGCGCGACACGGAAGGCATTCGCGCGTATTCACATTTGCACGGGCTGCTCCCGCGCTTGGGCTTCTATGCGGATGCGCCCAGTGAGCTTCCGCTCGATTACGACGACGTTTTCCGCGGTATTGGCAATCGCGCTACGCTCGTGGTGGCGCCAACCCACGACCGGCACACGGATCTGGCTGCGCTCCAGCAATTGATCCGGCCTTTTGCGCAGGTGGAGTTGAAGACTCCCGAGGACTTCAACCGTTTTACCGTCGCCACCCAACGCCTCGTGTTCGACTGGTTGGATGCCAAGCGCGGAGTAACTGGCGCGGGGCCCGTGTCGGGCCGCCGGGAGTGACCGTCTCGTTCCGCCAGTAACAATTCGCGGGGAGGGGACCTAAAGTAAAAGCACTTTGGGCTGGAGTTGTCGCGGGGCGCAGCGCAACGCTCCGCCCTGACCGATGCCTCAAACCCCAGCGCAGGCTGGTGCACAAGTCGGAGCTGGGGACCTTTTTGACCCCGGCTTCGGAAGTTCATCTTGCACCTCTCAAGAACCCCCGCCACCCCATGAAACCAAAGAATACCATTTCCTTGATGCTCGTTTGCATCGGCCTCGCCCTGGCGCCAATTCCCGCCATCCACGCCGCAGTCGGAAATCCCGCCAGCGCCGCGCAGC
>JBEENF010000167.1:0-7929 GCA_041192325.1 Verrucomicrobiota bacterium | reverse complement strand
GCAAAAGCGGTGAGCAGCCCGAGCGTCAAGGTGCTGTTTGATTTCTATCATGTCCAAATCGAGGAGGGAAACCTTCTGCCAACGCTCGACTACGCGTGGGACGAAATTGGCTATATTCAAATGGGAGATACGCCCGGCCGCAAGGAACCCACGACCGGCGAAATCAATTTTGTCAATGTGCTGCAGCACGTGCACGACAAAGGTTATCGTGGTTTTGTCGGTTTGGAGCATTCCACGAGCAAGCCCGGAAAAGAAGGTGAGGAAGCCACGTTGGCTGCCTACCGGACGGTCGATCCGAAGTAAGGCGTTACGGGACACAGGTCGCGAGCCGCGCGATCACATCGCCGCTTGATTTCACCGCACGGAGCCATCCCGTTGTAGCGGCTGCTGGCCAGGGCCACGAAACGGTTCATGCAACGCTTCAGTTGTGTTGCACATCGCTGAGAGCGTGCGCAATCGGGGCAGCGAAAAACGGCGCATTGGCAGCCTCAGCATTTCATAGCGCATTTCGAACCTGGCGTTCGCCGAATGGCTGATCGCCAGACAGTCACGACCGCTCACCCCAACCCGGATGGCTACCCAAGCTTAACGCGGACGACTTCAGTCTGACGTTGGGGGCTATTCCGCTAAGGTGTGCAAAGCCGTCGGTGAAATCGACGCACGGCGCGGGACGCTCCGCTCATTAAGGTCGCTCCATCGCCTTGCCGCCATCAGCGGGCTTGGCGTATCGCGCGCCAATCCTCCCGAGGCTATTCGTAGCAAGAACGCGGCCGGTCCGGTCGACCGGCGGCACCTCCGACCCGGCCCAATACTCGACGATTGATCGCATCCGCTGCTCGGTTTGCTGCCTGCCTAACGGCTTAATGTGGTAGGCGCTCGCTCCCAGCATGTAGGCCGTCCGAACATCGTCATCGTGAGCGGAATTCGAGAACATCAGACGAGGAACCACGTTCCATGCGGGATTGTTTTGGAGGAATTCCAACACATTGAAGCCGTCGCCATCCGGCATTTTTAGGTCCGTGATCACGAGCGAAGGGAACGGATAGGCGGCGCGGTCGGCGTATTTGCCTTCGCCGATCATATAGGCGATTGCTTCGTTGCCACTTTGAACAACCTGCACCGTGCTTCCCATCGGAAGCACTTTCTCCAACGCGAGCTGGGCAAAGAACTGCTCGTCTATGTCGTCATCCGCCACGAGCACCCGAAGGCCGTGGGTTACCATGGAGAGATTGGGCACAATTCATTCTGCGAAAGGCCCTAAAAAAAGCGAACGTAAAACGAGTACCCAGCTTGGTTGCGCCGCGACGCACTCCACGAATTTTGCTTCAACCCGCGAAAAATCCAAAACTAACGAAGAAAAGGACGACATCATTTTTTTTCGAACATCTCGTTCTCAGCTCCAGCCAACCCGACTGGCACTCGCTCGGCCGCGTATCCCCCGGTCTTCCCTCACCGCTCCGCGTTTACCCCGCGTGCGGCACACTTCGCACATCATTTCGACCGCACGGGATGCGGCGTTCGCGGTAAAGAAGCCGCGTGAGTTTGAAATCGAAAAACACAACGAGGTGGGATCCGTTGTCGCCGAGAGTGGTCCCAAACCAACACACCCTGCCCTGCGGGCCTGCTCTCGGAGAGGGGATTTGGGATCCACTTTGAATTCCAACGGACGCCGCCCGAAGCCGTGCGGTGCGGATCGTATCACCCCGCCGCACCGCGCTTGGCCACCATCGTAGCTTTGAGGTCGCGGGCGTGCCGGCAGGTGCCGCGGAATTCGAATCCCGGGCAACTGCAGGTCGCTTCGTTGGCCTCATAGGTTAGCGTGTAGTGCTGCGATGGGTCCCTTGAACTCGGAACCCGAAAGATCCGCGCTTGCGGACGCGTGAGCACTCGGGCCAGCGCGAGGAGCGCGTCGCGGCTGACCACCGGCGCCGCGACGGCGCCAGCCGGATGCACGCTGGCTGCTGTTTCGCGCTCGACCTCCGACAGCAGGGCGGCGACCCATTCTTCGTCGGTCAGGGGGACGTCCTTTTCCTCCAGCTTGAGCGAGAGCCTCGTCACGACCGACTCAAGCTCGGCCAGCACATCCCGCGTGGCCGCCGGCGACAGCGCGGCTCCATCCACCACGGCGCGTGCGAGCGCCGACTTCACCTCGAGCAGATGGCTCACGAACTCGTCGATGGTGCCCCGGGCCACGAGGTAGTGCACGTTCACCGACGCGGTCTGGCCGATGCGATAGGCGCGGTCCTCGGCCTGCCAGTGATTCGCGGGCACCCAGTCGAGATCGTTGAAAACCACCTGCCGGGCCGCGGTGAGATTCAGGCCGACTCCCCCTGCCACGATGTTTGCGACAAACACCCGCACGTTGTCCTCCGTCTGGAATCGGTCCACCAGAGCCTGTCGGTCGGCCGCGGGCGTCGAACCATTAAGCAGGACGCTGTTTGCGCCGAAGTGCTGCGCGAGGGCTTTCACCGGGCGGTCAAAGCACGAGAATACGATCACCTTCTCGCCCTGCGCTACCATGCCCTCGATCAAATCGATCGTCGTGGAGACCTTCGACGCAGCGAGTTTTTCGCGAGCCTTGCTGAGCTTGGCCAGCAACCGTACGCGGCTCCGCTCGGGATTTGCGACAAACGAAACATCCCTCCCAGCGTCGACCCGGCGTCGTCCCGTCACCAGTAGCAGGCTCTCCATCACTTCACGCATTTCGGCCGAAGCCGTGCCCGCGGGGACGTTCACCTCGGTCCACGTGCGCAGCTTCGGTGGCAGGTCGAGCACCTCCTCCTTGCGGCGTCGGATCATGATTCCGTGCAGCTGCGTCGTTAGCTCCTCAAGATTACTCGCTCCGTTCGTCTGCCAGCCGTAGCCGTTGTGCTCGGCGGCGCAGTAGCGCTTGGCAAAGGAGAGGAAACTCCGGGCGAGAGGATGCCGGACGAGTTGCAGCAGCGGAAACAGGTCGCGCGGGCGGTTCGTCAGCGGTGTCCCGGTCAACGCGTAGACGACCGGATCGCGTCCGCTTTCGAGGGCGAGTTGACGCGCGAACCGGCTGCGCTGGCTGGTGTGATTCTTCAGGTAATGGGCCTCGTCGAAGATCAGGCCCGCCCACGGCACCGCCGCTAAATCGGGCGCAAGTTTGGCCAGCAGGTCATAGTTCACGATCACCCAGCCGGTCAGGTCCGGCCGAATTGAAGCCCCGGCGCCTCTGTCCAGCACGGTGCAGACCGCGGCGGCATCAACCTGCTTGATTTCGCGTGACCAGTTCAGCTTCACCGACGCCGGGCAGATGACCAGGAAAGGACCTTTCTCAGCGGCGTGGCGCAGGGCGACAATGGCCTGACGGGTTTTGCCCAAGCCCATGTCGTCGGCGAGAATCGAGCGACGCCGGGCGAGCAGGAAAGCGATCCCTTCCACCTGATGCGCGAAGAGCCCATCCGAGAGGCGCAAGGCCTGCTGAAACGCGGCGTCATCGACTTCGGCTGAGGGCGGCACGGCGCCAGGCGGGATTGGGTCCGGAACGTAGTTCATCGGGAACCCTCCTCGTCATTCGTGGCCGGCAGTGGAAAGGCGGCGAACACCCCCATCCAGAAACAGAAATCGTAGGTCGTCCGGGCCACGCGACGGGCCTCGCGACCCGTGCAGTAGCAGCGGGCCAGATCGGCGACATTCGCCTCCCCGAAAAATCGCAGGCACGCCCGGTCGATCTGTACGACGCCCTCTTTCGTGGTGCCGAGCACGTGCGCGGTAAAGAGCCGCAGGCAGGATTGCAGGCCTTCCGGACCCGCTTCCTTGAGCAGCGCCTCCGTGTCTTGTGGACGCATGCGAGCGAAGTGGAGTCCCGCGTTCCAGCCGACCTGAGCCCAATAGGAAAAATCCCACGGATCATTCAGTCGCCGTGCGGTCGCGTAAAACGGAGCGATCGTCTCGCCGATCACGCGCAATTCGACCGACTCCTCGGGATAGTGGGCGCGCGTAAACTCCAGAAAGGGGGCGAGGACTGGCCGCCAGGAACTGCCGCTCCAAGCCAGCACCCGGAGACTAAGGAACTGGTTCTCCTGACCCAGTGAACCGAGCAGTTGCTCAATCTTCGCCGCTGTCCCGGGTTGCTCCCGGGCCACGACCAGCCCGGTGTGCAGGCCCTGCAACGTACGAAGTGTCAGCAGGTCGGCCGAGTCTGATTGCGTCGGTGCGTCCGCGGAGGCCTCCCATTGCCGGGACAGGAAAAGCAGTATCTCTCTGGTCCAGTTCGAGTCGTCGAGGACATCGGCGGCCAGCACGGGCGGCTCGCCGGGGGCGCCGGCCGAACCTGGAACGCCGTCCTGCACCAGCAGTGACGCGAGTTCGGCGGCCCCTTGGGGATTTCTGGCCGCGAGCAGGATGGCATTGGCAAATGCGATCGTGGCCAGCCGGGCCGGGAAGTTGCGGTTGCCTTCAATCCCGAACTCCAACGCGCAGCGGGCCAGATCGGCCCCGAGGTCTGCCAATTTTTCACTGAGGCGGGGCAACGCCAGGGCCGGCGCCGCGCTCGTGGATTTTGTCGTCATGTTGTGGCTTGGTTAAGCCAGCAACACATCATGGGTTTGATTTTGGCCGCGGAATTGCGACCCACATCAATTTGACCACCGTTGGCTCCCATGAGCTCGGTTGGTAGGTTTCTCCCGTGAGAAACCGTTCCTGATGCATTGCTGACAGGGGGAGAATGAGCGCGCCGGGCAGCGAGGGCAATTCTCGTTCACGTCATACGGCAGATACCAACCACTGGAACCGTGCAAGGAGGCGAAGGGCACCGAGGCCGGGACGTCTCACCGGCACACTCCAACGAACCGTCGCCACCGTCGGTTACTGCGCCGCAATCTCCGCCAAGCCGGACGAGAGTTCGATGCTCGCGGCAAAATTCAGCTCGCGGCGCGCCCGCTCCGGGGAGCCGTGGGAGTGCCGAATATCCCCGGCGCGAGCGGGCGCGTGTTGCGGATTGGGCGCGGCGGGAAAACAACCACGAAGGCACGCCGTGATCTGCTTCAACGAGCGGGGGACGCCTGTGCAGATATTCGCGACCCCGCTGCAGAGCGGAGTCGTGGTGGCCGCCAGGGCGTTCGCCCGAGCCACATCGCAGACGGAAATAAAGTCCCGCGTCTGTTCGCCATCACCAAAGATCGTCGCCACCTCGCCGCGGCGGAATCGGTCCGTCAGGACAGAAATGACCCCCGAGTAAGGGGAGGCGGGATCCTGACGTGGCCCGTAAACATTGAAATAACGCTGGCAGCGAACGACGAAGCCGTAAGCCGCCGCGTGACCCAGCAGGATCACCTCCCCGGCCAGTTTGGCCGCGCCGTACGGACTGAGGGGATGCGTCGGCGAACTTTCCCGCGCCGGCAAATCCGGCAGGCTGCCATAAACTGCGGCGGAAGAAGAGAAGACCACGCGCGGCGTTCGGCATTGCCGGGCCACCTCGGCCACGATTTGGCACGCTTGGATATTGAGGCGAAAATTCAAGGCCGGATCGGCGATGCTTTGCTGCACGCTCACCAAGGCAGCGAGATGGATGATGGCTGCGGGCGCGGCGTCGGCCACGAGTTCCGCGAGCCGGCCGGGCTCGGTAACATCGAATTCCGCGAGACGAAACTGCGGGTGTCGGATCGCCTGTTGTAGGTTCTCCCGCCGGCCCGTGCGCCAATTATCGACCCCGACCACGGTGTGGCCGAGCGCGAGCAGGTGGTCGGTCGTGTGACTGCCGATGAACCCACCCGCGCCGGTTACCAGGATCGTCGTCATGCGTGGCCGCATTCCCGGCCACCGACCACGGGCGAGCAATGCGGAAATATGCAACCCAACCGCGGCGCCCGCTGCAGTTCGTTCGTGCTTATTCATCGGCCACTGCGGCGGGCGGCCACCGCGAGCGTTCCACTCAGCAACGAGCACCCGCGGCGCTCCGACGCGATCCGTTCTTCGTTGGTCAGGGTAAAACGCGGCCGGCGGCCGCCGGCGTTAACGGCGGGAGCAAAAACGCGCTTCCTGCCCGGCGCGTTTTTAACAAAGCTCCAAGCATGCGCATCTTGATCTCCGGCGTCTGCGGCTTTGTGGGCTCCACCCTGGCGCGGGCCTTCGCGGAAGCGGGTGGCCACTCGCTGTTTGGTTTCGACAACTTCATCCGGCCCGGCAGCGAGACCAATCGTGACGAACTCAAGCGCCGGGGCGTAAGGCTGTTTCACGGTGACCTGCGGGCGTCGAGCGACCTCGAAACATTGCCGGCCGTCGATTGGGTGGTCGACGCCGCCGCCAACCCGAGCGTCCTCGCCGGCGTCGACGGCAAAACCAGTTCGCGGCAGCTCGTGGAGCACAACCTCGGGGGCACCATCAACATGCTGGAATACTGCAAGCAGCACCGCGCGGGATTCGTCTTGTTGAGCACCAGCCGCGTCTATTCGATCGCCCCGCTGGCCTCGTTGCCCATGGAAACGCATGACCGCGCCTTCCGCCTCGCGTCGGCCGGTCCGCGACCGGGCGGCGTGAGTGCCGCTGGCGTCGACGAGACCTTTTCCACGCTTGCCCCCGTTTCGCTTTATGGCGCCACGAAGCTCGCCAGCGAGTCGCTGGCCTTGGAATACGGCGCGACCTTCGACTTGCCGGTGAACATCAACCGTTGCGGCGTACTAGCCGGAGCCGGACAGTTCGGCCGGCCCGATCAAGGCATCTTCGCCTACTGGATCAATTCGTGGCTGAGCAAGCGGCCCCTCAAGTACATCGGGTTCGACGGCGCCGGCCACCAAGTGCGCGATTGCCTGCACCCGCGCGACCTTGTGCCGGTGCTGCTCAAACAATTCGCCGCGCCCAAACTCGCTCCCGGCGATCGCATCGCAAATTTCTCCGGTGGCGCCCCCTCCGCGATGTCGTTGCGCCAGTTGTCCGATTGGTGTGCGGCAAATTTGGGCCCCCACGAAGTGGGCAGCGACGCGAAGCCGCGCGCCTTCGATATTCCCTGGATGGTGTTGGATGCGCGAAAAGCCGCCCGCCTTTGGCATTGGCAGCCCGCGCTCAGCACGCCCGCGATTCTGGACGAAATCGCCACGCACGCTCGCGCCCATCCTGGCTGGCTGGACCTTTCCGCTCCGATGTAAGCCGCGAATCAGGAAGCGGCAGGTTTCTCGCGTTGCCTACGCTTCCGCGCGGTTTACGGCTTTAGTCCCCCTCCATGCCGCTTACCCTATTTTCCGTCGTCATTCCCGCCCGCGATGAAGACGAGTCGCTGCCGTCGACGATTGCCGATATTGTGACGACGTTCACGGCGGAGAATATTCCCCATGAGATCGTGGTGGTGGACGACGGAAGCTCGGATCGCACGTGGACCGTGCTGCAGGAGCTGAAACGAATTCATCCCACGCTGGCCCCCACGCAAAATACCGGCGAGCACGGCTTCGGGCGGGCGGTGACGTGGGGCCTCGAGCGCAGCCGGGGTGACGCCGTGGTGATCATGATGGCCGATGCGTCCGATTCGCCGCGGGATGCGGTAAAATACTGGCGGTTGCTCAATGAGGGCTACGATTGCGCTTTCGGCAGTCGTTTCATGCCGGGCGGCGAGGTTATCGATTATCCCCGCATAAAACTCCTGGTCAACCGGCTGGCAAATTTCCTGGTGCGCGTCGGCTTTGCGTCGCCGTTAAACGACACGACGAATGCCTTCAAGGCGTACCGACGCACGGTGATCGAAGGATGTCGGCCGTTTTTGGCTCCGCACTTCAACCTGACGGTGGAGATTCCGCTGAAAGCGATGGTGCGCGGTTACTCCTACGCGATCACCCCGATTTCCTGGCGCAACCGGAAGTACGGGGTCGCCAAATTGAAGATCAAGGAAATGGGCAGCCGCTACTTTTTCATCTGCGCTTACGTGTGGTTGGAAAAGTATTTCAGCCGGGGCGATTACCGGCGCAAGTGAGGGTT